>DATFCK010000246.1:0-3703 GCA_035253185.1 Chthoniobacterales bacterium
AAATGGGGCGGCGAGCGACTGGCGCAATCGAATTGAATCCGCTTCAGCGGATGAGAAGGAAACGGTTATTGCCCAAGCGGTGCGCGAAATTGTCGGCTCGGTCCTTCGAGTCAAAGCGGACACGCTACGTGACGATCAGCCGCTTACCGATCTGGGCTTGGATTCGCTGATGGGTGTCGAAATCGAGAATTCGCTTGAGGCTGCAATCGGGGTGGCTCTTCCACCCACCAGCCTGATGCGCGCTCGCACCATCGGACAAATTGCGACGCTAATTGCCGGTCACGTAGGCGGTACCTCCGCGCCGGCAGCCACAGCCACCGTGACGATGCCGGCTGCTGAACAGGTCGAGCCCGCCCCGGAAGTCGATCTCGATGCCCTTTCCACTGATGAAATTGACCGGCTGCTGGGCGCGGACGAAAAGCCGGAGCTAACGACCACGTAGCATGTCTGACGATAATCGCGCCCGTCTTAAGAAATGGCTTGAGAGCGGCGAAGCGCGCCTGCACCCGCTGACATTTTCACAGCGCGAATTGTGGGAAACTTCCCCTGCCCCGGTGGCGGATGTGTCCAATCACATCTGTTGTTTCATCAATGTCCGGGGCCAAATTTCGCCGGAAGATTGTGTCGCATCGCTGCAACGAGTGGTTAACCGGCAGGAAGTCCTCCGGCTCTCTTTTCTTCCCGGAAAAGACGGTCCGGTGCAGTTGATCCGAAGCAAGAGCGACCCGGTTATGCAATTTCGCGATATTCCGCCGAACACTTCGGCGGAGGAAATCGAACAACTGGCGCGCCAGACGTTTCACCAGCCTTTCGATCTGCTGCGGGGACCGTTGTATCGGGTGGAGATCCTGCGCCGCGCGCCAGACGACCTGGTGATGGTCTTTGCCATTCATCACGCGATTGCCGATGGCTGGACGCTGGGTGTTTTCGTTGAAGACCTTTCCGCCGCCTACGTTTTGCAACGAATGGGATCGCCTAACGGTCTGCCACCGGTCACGACATCGTATTCGGCGTGGGGCGCAGCCGAGCGGGCGTCATGGCCGGCGCCCGAGCTGGAGGCGCGCACCAAATTCTGGCAATCACGCCTAACCGGCAGGCGTCGATTATGGACGGTTCCGGAGGACTCGAATGTCGTTTTGGTACCGCAGCGATGGGTGACCGAATTACCGGCGGACATGTCGCGCGCACTACGGGAGCTGGCCCGGCGCAACAGCGCCACCCTTTTCAGCACGCTGCTGGCAGCCTTCCAGGTCGCGCTTTCCCGGTGGACCGGCGAAGCTGACCTGGTAGTGGGAACACCAGTTGCAAATCGAAGCAGACCGGACGTACGTGAGACCATGGGTTACTTTTCCGGCGTCGTACCGCTGCGAGGGCAGTTGGATCGCGATCGCCCATTCGAAGATCATCTGAAATCCGTTCATCAGACCACAGTCGATTCGTTTGCCAACGCGATGCCGTTCGCAGAGCTTGCCAGGGGTTTGGGGGAACGACCGTCCCCGACGCGAAATCCGATATATCAGGTGCGTTTTGCCTTACAAAATCATCCGGTGCCCGATGTTGAACTCAGCGGGCTGTCGCTCCAGCTCAGAATGCGCTCAACCGGGACACCGCGATTCGATCTCGGGTGCGAAATAACCGAACGTGGCGACGCCCTCGAGGTCGTGTGGTTGTTTCGGGAAACACTCTTTTCCAAACCCGAGATAGAAGATTTGGATCGATTGTTCCGGACGGTGGTCGAGAACAGCTGTAGGGTGCAGGAACGACGCACCGCTGCCCTAACGAGTTAATATGGTAAATCTGGCCACAACGACCGACCCGGCTCCGGAGGTGCACGACGAGCACGAAGTAAGCAGCGTTACCTTTCAGAGCCTGGTTTTTATCCTTGCTCTGATCGAGGCCGGGCTGTGTTTCTCGGTATGGAAAGGTTGGTACTGGCTTGCCGTGCCTCTGGTCCTGGTCGCCGCACACGTTATGCATGGACTGTTGATCGGGCTGCACGAAGCGTCACATGGATTGCTGCGAAAAAGCCGGGCCCTGAATGAAGTCGACGGTATCCTCATTGGAATTTTCGCGCTGCTTCCTTTCAGTCTTTATCGAGTAGTGCATCAGGCGCATCACGTGCATTTGGCCACGGAACGCGATACCGAACTCTGGCCGTTCGTTCTTCCTAAGACTCCGCGCTGGTCGCGACTGTTCGCCGCGTTCGCCGAACTAACCGTCGGATTATTCTATTCGCCGTTCCTGTTCCTCCGCGTTTTTCTTCGTTCTGATTCGCCGATCCGCGCCGGAAGAATCAGAAAGCGGATTTGGATGGAACTGGGCCTAACCGTTGCCGTGTGGAGTGCCATCCTCGTCGCCGTGACCCTGGGCGGCTTGTGGAAATATTTATTGTGGATGTATCTCGCGCCGGCGATGATCGCGGCAAACCTGCAAAGCTGGCGGAAATACATCGAACATATGGGCCTAACCGGTAACACGGTGAACAGTTCGACTCGCAGTATCGTGCCCAGGAGCTGGTTCGGTCGGATCTTTGCCTCCACCCTCCTCCACGAACCGTATCATGGCGTGCATCATCAAAATGCCAGTATTCCGCATACTGTGTTGCCCCAGTTTACTTCAATGCTCACTCCGCAAGGACCGGGTGAACGTGGTCCATTCATGAGTTATCGGCATGCGCTGCCGGAGCTGTTGCGTAGTCTTGCTGACCCGCGAGTCGGAGCGCAATGGTGCGATTCACCCCGCAACGGGCAACGGACCGCGTGAACAACCCGAATTTGCCGGAAGAAAACCGCCGCTATTCGACCTAAACCGGGCTGGTGGACGTGGGGGGCCGCGTTCGGCCGGATTCTCATTCCAACATGAACGAAAAATCTTCCACTGCGAATCCGGCTGCCGCTCCATCGTACGTCTATGAAGCCGTTGGCTTGAAAAAGGCATTCGATGACGGCCAGGTGCAGGCGTTGCGAGGCGTAGACCTCAAAATTGCCGACGGCGAATTTGTCGCAATCGTCGGCCCCAGCGGCAGCGGCAAAACAACTTTACTGCAAATGCTGGGTGCGCTCGATCGACCAAGCGAAGGGATCTTGAAATACCGGGGGCAATCGATATTCGATTTGCCGGACACCGCCGCCTACCGGTCACACGAGATCGGGTTCGTTTTTCAAGCGTTTCACCTCCTCCCGACTTTCACCGCCAGTGAAAACGTCCAAATTCCGATGTTCGAAGACGGCAAATCGCGCAGTGCGCGAAAGAATCGAGCGTTCGAATTGCTCAAAGCGATGGGGCTTGAGCACCGGGTCAATCATTTTCCAGCCAAGCTTTCGGGCGGAGAACGGCAGCGGGTGGCGATCGCTCGAAGCCTGGTCAATTCTCCCTCCGTGCTTCTGGCTGACGAACCAACCGGCAATCTCGACAGTGAAAGCGCGGGGCACGTACTCGAACTTCTGACCTCGCTGCACCGCGACCGGAAGATGACACTGATTCTGATTACCCACGATATGGATGTGGCGGTACGCGCCGAGCGCGCGATTCAAATGAAGGACGGATCCGTGGTGTTCGATGGCGATCCGGCCAAACTTTCCAGTCACCCATGACATTTCTACAGGTAGTCACCCGCAGCCTGATCCGACGGCCGGTCAGAACCGCTCTAACGTTGTTAGGCATTTCCGTTGGGATTGCCGCGGTCGTCGCCCTGATCGGTTTG
>DATFCK010000247.1:0-4558 GCA_035253185.1 Chthoniobacterales bacterium
TGAAAAAAATGCCCCGTCTCAACCGGCGGCAGCGAGTGCTGGTGCAGTGCGCGCCGTTTAACGACGATCGGATTGAAGATCGCGCCATGCGGGCGGCGGTGTTTAAAGTTAAGAAAACGGAGGAATTCACCCATCAGCGCGCGTTCGATCAGGCGGTCGCCGGCCTGGTGCAGGCAATAGCGATTCCAACATCGGTAACGGAATGGCTTTCCAAGGGAACCTTCGTCGCTCCGCCGCGGCGGACCTGGCGGCAGGTGGTGATGAACCCGGTGGTGCTCGCTATCGGAATCGCGGTGGGCGTGATTGCCGGAATTTTTGTGTTCAAGTTGGTGGAACGACTCAACCAATTCCCCGGCGAACCGACCGCTAAACGGCTCCTAAATGTGGCGAGCTCGACAAAATCGGTGATTCTCGATCCGGTGAAAACAGATGCCGGGGCGTTAGGCGATTTCTTCTTCATGAAACATCGCCTGGCCCACTATGATGTTCCGGCGGAGTTCGCCGAACTCAAGACGTTAGGCTGCCGCGTTTTCGACGACGAGGAAAGCCAGACCATTGCCCAGATCTGGGTGGTTGAGAAAAAAATGCAGTTCTTTCTGTTTCCGGCTGAGCGCGATCTCAAGACCGGCGCGATCAAGCACTTCACCGGGTGGCGCTACGTCGATCAGGACCGGTGGAGCGGAGTGGTGCAGGAGAAGAATGGGGTTTGTTTCATGGCCGCCATTCGCGGGCCGGAGAAGGAATTGCGGGGGTATGTGGACAAGCCGAAAGAGTAGGGGAGCAAGTCGAGCCGCTGCGGCTTGACTTCAACATCGAACGCCGAACGCAGAACGCCGAACGCCGAACGTTGAAGCGCGTTACATGACGTGTGCGTGATGAAGCGCTTGCGTGGTGGAGTGCGGCGATTCCTTCGCCGCTTTGGATGCCGCTTCGTTGACAGAACTGCGAGATCGACTGAACATTTCGGCTCGCTAAACGCCAGGGTAGCTCAGTAAAAAAAGCAGCCCCGAATGCTTTCGGGGTTGGTCGGGTTGAGAACCGGTCCGTTTGGGCTACAAAGATTTTATCGCCAGGGTAGCTCAGTGGTAGAGCAGGGGACTCATAAGCCCTTGGTCGGGAGTTCAACTCTCCCCCCTGGCACATCTGCGCCAGAATTGAGCGTTGAACGTTGAACGTTGAACGTTGAGCGTTGAAGGTCTTTCGAGGACGACGTCCCTCGGTTTGTAATGTTCGATTCAACTTCAGATGCGCGACTCGAGATCGCCCACGTCCTGTTCGTGGACATTGTCGGCTGGTCCAAGTTGTTGATCAACGAACAGAGCGATCTGCTGCGGCGGCTTAACGATGTTGTCAGGAGTTCGGCTCAGGTGCGTGCCGCCGAAGCCGCCGGCAAGCTTATCCGGCTGCCTACTGGAGATGGGATGGCGCTCGCGTTTTTCACCACTCCGGACGCACCGGTGCGGTGTGCGGTGGAGATCGGCAAGGCATTGAAGGATCACCCGGATCTTCCGCTGCGAATGGGGATTCATAGCGGGCCGGTGGACGAGGTCGTCGATGTAAACGAGCGCGCCAACATCGCGGGTGCGGGCATAACCATTGCCCAACGGGTTATGGATTGCGGCGATGCCGGCCACATTCTGTTGTCGAAACGCGCCGCTGATGATCTGGCCCATTATTCCCAATGGCGACCGCTACTGCATGATCTCGGTGAGTTTGAAGTAAAACATGGCCTCAGGGTCGGGCTGGTTAATCTTCACGACGAGCAAGTTGGCAATCCGGTTTTGCCGTCGAAGCTACAGCCCGCCGTTGCCACGGGAGTGGTTAGGCGTTCCAATGGCCGGAACCGAGCGATACTACTCGGTTCGGCGCTGGTGTTAACAGCGCTGATTGTCGTGGCGGTGTGGAAATTCCTGCCTCGAACTTCTCCGCCTTCACCGACGGACTCCGCTGCCATGAGCACCTCGTTTGGAAAACGGCTGGCGGTGCTCCCGTTCAAACCACTCGTCGCTGAAACCAGCGATCAGGTTCTCGAACTCGGCATGGCCGATTCGCTGATCACAAAGTTAAGCAACAGCCGCGAAATAATCGTGACATCGCTACCGGCCGTTCGGAAATACAGCGGACTCGAGCAGGATCCCGTCGCGGCCGGCCGGCAATTACAGGTTGATTCGGTTCTGGAAGGGAACGTTCAACAATCCGGCAATCAAATCCGGGTCAGCGTGCGGCTTATCAACGTCCGGGATGGCTCTTCAGCCTGGGCGCAAACATTCGATGAAAAATTTACGGATGTCTTTGCACTTCAAGACACCATTTCCAGTAAAGTCGCCGAAGCGCTCGCGCTTCAACTATCCAGTGAGGACAGGCAACGTTTGATCCGCCGTTACACCGATGATGTCGACGCCTATCAGCTCTATATATCGGGCCGATATTACTGGTCGCGATTAACGCCTGCTGACGTCAAGCGAAGTATTGAGTATTTCCAGCAGGCGATCGATAAGGATCCTAACTACGCTCTGGCATATTTCGGGTTAGCCGAAGCACATCGCTCTCTCGCGATCAACGCCGATATCGCCTCGAAAGATTGTTTGCCCCAGGCAATAGCAGCCGCAAAAAAGGCGCTCGATATCGATCCATCTGTGTCCGAACCGCACACCTCGCTGTCGTTTAGCCTGGTCTGGTACGAATGGGATTGGAGCAACGGTGAGAAACAAGCGCAGCGGGCGGTGGACCTAAATCCAAATTCTGCCCACGCTCATTTTGCCATGGCACATCTCCTGTCAAATATGGCCAAACATGATCAAGCCATCGCGGAAATCGCCCGGGCGCGACAACTCGATCCGGTATTCCCCCTCTATGGCGCGCTTGAAGGCATGATCCTGATTCATGCCGGTCGCGACACGGAAGCAGCGGTAAAACTTCAAAAGTGGTTGGAAAAGGAACCGAACTTTTGGGTGACACATCTCATGCTCGGCAAAGTTCAGGCGCAACAAGGGAAAACCGCGGAAGCGATTGCCGAGTTGGAAAAGGCGGCGGAGTTGTCTCATGGGAATTCGGAAGCGATCGGCTCCATCGGTTACGTTGCGGGAATGTCCGGCGACAAGGATCGAGCCAACGCGGTCCTGGAGCAGTTGAAAGCTTTATCAACTCAACGTTACATCCCCCCTTATAATGTTGCGTTGGTCTACGCCGGTCTTGGCCAGGACGAAAGCGCTTTGGCCGAGCTGAATCGAGCCTGTGATGAGCGCGACGTGCGGGTGACGCTCCTGAAGGTCGACCCTCGCTGGAATTCACTGCGGTCTGACCCCAACTTCGCAGCGATCCTGAAACGGATCGGACTCGACTAGGTTATTGCGGATTGCGGATTGCGGAGTGCGGATTGAAATCGCCATCACTTGGCCCCTTTCTTGTCTTCATTGAACGTTGAACGTTGAACGTTGAGCGTTGAACGTTGAAATTGCAGTGGCAGCGCAATCTTCAAAAACCGTTCACCGCATTCTCGACTTCCTCTCCTGCGGCGGAGACAACTACCGGCTGACGCGCTTTGTTATTCTGCGGCTGCTCGGGTTTGTCTATGCGATCGCATTTCTGGTAGCCGCCAATCAGATCGTTCCGTTAGTGGGCCAGCACGGACTAACACCGGCGGCGGACTATCTGCCCCGCTTGGAATCGCACTTCGGCTCGACGTTCAACGCGGTGGTGCAAATTCCAACCCTGTTTTGGTTCGAAATTTCCGATAATGGCCTAACGATATTTGCCTGGGTGGGATTTGCGCTCTCGGTAATCGTGGTTGCCGGTTATGCCAACGCGATCATACTGGCGATCCTCTGGGCAATGTACATGTCGATCGTCCATATCGGGCAGATCTGGTACGGCTACGGCTGGGAAACTCAGCTCCTTGAAACCGGTTTTCTGGCGATTTTCTTGTGTCCGCTGATCGACTTGCGGCCGTTCCCGAAACGCCCTCCTCCGATCATTGTTTTGTGGCTGTTCCGCTGGTTAGGCTTCCGCATCATGCTCGGAGCGGGCTTGATCAAACTTCGGGGTGACAGCTGTTGGCGGGATCTGACTTGCATGTATTACCATTACGAGACCCAGCCGATCCCGAGCCCAATCAGTCGTTATCTTCATTTTGCGCCGCATTGGTTTCACAAATTCGGGACCGGGTGGAACCATTTCATCGAGCTGATCGTTCCCTGGTTTTCGTTCGGGCCCCGGACAGCCCGCCACGTCGCCGGTGTTTTACTGGTGAGCTTCCAACTGCTCCTCATCATTAGCGGGAACCTTTCATTTCTGAATTACGTGACCATCATTCCGTTCCTGGCCTGCTTGGACGACACGTTCTGGAGACGCATTCTGCCGGATAGGCTGATTCGTCGCGCCGAACAAGCCGATCCGATCCCGCGGTTGGGCTTGATGCAACACGTCGTGGTGCTTTTGCTCGCGGCCACCATTATTTGGCTGAGTCGTAATCCGGTTATGAATTTGGTGTCGAGCCGGCAGGCGATGAACACATCGTTTGATCCGCTGGAGCTGGTGAACACTTATGGCGCGTTCGGAG
>DATFCK010000248.1:0-7679 GCA_035253185.1 Chthoniobacterales bacterium
GGGACAGCGATCAACGCCCAGATCGCCATTGGATGCACCGGCACCGGCACAATCACCGCACCCGGAGGGAAATTTCTCGGCACGCCATGACCATCCGCTCGTGAAAAAACTGAAACACTGAAACCCTGAAACCATCCATGAAACCGCGGCCTACATTTGTTCTGATTATTTCGGCTTTTCAGCTTCTCAGCTTTTCCGCTTTTTCCCAGGGCCCGCTCACTCCGCCCGCCTTCCCCGCGCCAGACCCGGCGCTCAACAACCTTGGCCAGCCGATCCCGAGCATGAAAACGCTGACGCAGGTCGAACCGCGCCGGCCGATTTCCTCAGCGCCATTCACGATCAGCACCCCGGGCTCCTATTACCTCACTCAGAATCTCGCGGTCGCGAACGGAGATGCCATCACCATTAGCACCGACGATGTCACGCTCGATCTCAATGGATTTACCATCAGCTCGACCGCTAATCCCGCGGGCGGTACGGCAATTTTCATTACGAGTGGGCGCGCCAACATCACGATCAGCCATGGCCACGTCAAAGGACAGGTTGTTTTCTCGGGCGGGAACTTCTCCGGAAATGGATTCGCGAATGGCATCCACTTTACCGGCACGTCGCCGCGTAACGTCCGCGTCATGGACGTCTCGATCAGCGGTTGCGGATCGCTTGGAATCAATCTGGGAGTGACCGACTCCTCCCTCGTCTATCGCTCCGTGGTCCGCACTGTGGGAGACCGTGGCATCACCGCGGCCGTGGTCGATTCCTGCACCGCGCAGGAAACCGGCGCCACCGCGATTGAAGCGGAGACGGCCTCAAACTGCCGCGGCGAAAGCAAGGGCGACACCGGCGTGGTGGCGGTCACGGCCAGCAACTGCGTCGGCCGGAGTGAGTCGTCGACCGGAGTGGACGCGAGTCAGGCGAACAATTGCCGGGGAAGCAGCAACTCGGGCACGGGTCTAACGGCCTCTTTCGCGACAAATAGCTCCGCCGTTAGTCAAACCGGCGTCGGGCTCTCGGCGACGACCGCTCACAACTGTCTCGGCACCTCCGTTTCCGGGCCCGCGGGAATGAACATCGTCGGGACGGCGAGTTTTTGCCGCGGCTCACGCGCCAACGGCACCGCCATCAATGCCCATATTGCCATCGGCTGCACCGTCAGCTTCGGTACGATCAACGCACCCGGCGGAAAATTCCTCGGCACGCCATGATATGAAAAGCACTCTGCTTCTTCTGGCCGCGACGAACTTCATCACCGCGACACTCAACGGCACCACGATCAACGAGCCCGCCAAGTATGCCTGGGGCACAAACGTGGGCTGGACCAATTGGCGACCCAGCGACACCACCGGCGTCGTCATCGGCGAATTCATTTGCTCCGGTTACATCTACGGCGCGAACGTCGGCTGGATTCATCTTGGGAGCGGCTTTCCGATCAATCAGATCCAGTATCAGAACACCGGTGGCGATTATGGCGTGAATTATACCGTCGATCCGCAACAGCCCGGTTACGCCGTCCTGCGCGGGTTCGCCTACGGCGCGAACATTGGCTGGGTGCAATTTGAGACAAGCGGCAATCCGCGCCTTCGTTTCACCGATGGCGCGCTGGAAGGCTATGCCTATGGCGCTAACGTCGGCTGGATTAATCTGGGTGATCCCAGCCAGCATTTTTTGCGAACCGACCACATCGTCATGGGTTTGGACAGCGACGGTGATGGCATCGCGGACGCGTTCGAGTATCAATTTTTCGGCAGTCTGGCGCCGACTAACCAGACCGACAGCGATGGCGATGGGGTTAACGACCTGAACGAGTATCTGCAGGGCACTCATCCATTACGGGCAAACGAGTATCTGCGGGTCACGGCTTTCTCCACTAACGCAACGGGAACAAACTCGCCCATTACCTGGACGAGCACGACGGCGCGGCTCTACACGATCGAGACCAGCCTGGACTTGTCACCGCTGAGCTGGGTGACCGATACCACTTTCAGCTATCCGATCGCGCCGGACCCCGGCAGCTCAACCAGCCGTACTCTCCTGGCGGCGACCGCGCAAAAACGATTCTACCGCGTGCGGTCAATCACACCGCTGCCCTAACCTGATCGCCCTTCCTAAAGCAAACTCAGAACAAGCGCCAAACCACCAAATCCCAAACACTCGCCAATACCAATAGCCAAACCAGGGAATATCCAATCTCCAATATCCAAACCAAGCCGCGAACGATCTTGCAACGCGGTCGGAAGCGGCGGTTCACTTCGGCAGCTGCCGGACCATGGCCATTGGGTCAATCGCCGCTACCTAGCCGTTCACGACTGTTGCGATTCAATTCTTGGGAGCGCACGCGACTCGCGTGCATGGTTCGGCGACCCGCCGAACTCTGGGGGCACCGTGAGAAGGTCTTGGGCGAGTCGCCCAAGACCACGCGAGTCGCGTGCGCTCCCCAATCCTTGAAGATTGGAGTTTGGGATTTTGAGCTTCCCTGGGGTTTGGTGATTGGGTTTTGTGCTTTCGTGAACGGCGTCAGCCGTTCACGACGGTTCCTCCGTTAGGGTGCAGCACCTGTCCCGTCATGTAGGACGAATCGTCGGACGCGAGAAAGACATAGCTCGGTGCGACTTCCTCCGGCTGACCGGCCCGTTTCATCGGCACGTCGCTTCCGAACGTTTCGACTTTTTCACCCGGAAAGGTGGATGGGATCAGCGGGGTCCAGATCGGGCCGGGCGCGACCGCGTTTACTCGGATCCCCTTTTCGGCTAACGACATCGATAACGAGCGGGTGAACGCAACCTCAGCTCCCTTGGTAGAAGAATAATCGAGCAGCTGCGGACTTCCTTTATAGGCCGTCACCGACGCAGTATTAATGATGACACCGCCTTTCCTGAGATGTTTCAGGGCCGCTTTCACGAAAAAGAAATAGGCGAACACGTTAGTCCGGAATGTTCGCTCCAGCTGTTTCTCGGTGATGTCCTCGATTGAATCCTGCGGATGCTGTTCAGCCGCGTTGTTGACCAGGACGTCGAGTCTGCCTAGCTGGTCTACGGTTTCGTCCACCGCTTTCCGGCAGAATTTTTCCTTGCCGACATCGCCCGGGATGAGAAGGCAGCGGCGGCCATGCTCTTCCACTAAACGCTGCGTCTCCTTCGCGTCCCTGTGCTCCTCTAAATAGACGACGGAAATATTCGCGCCCTCCTTGGCGAACGCGATAGCCACGGCGCGGCCAATCCCGCTGTCGCCACCGGTGATGAGAGCGACTTTGTTCTGCAATTTTCCACTGCCGCGGTGTTTTTCGTCCTCAGCTTTCGGCCGCGGCTTCATTTTATGTTCGCGACCGGGCTGCTCGGGCTGGGTTTGTTTGGGACGCTGCTTTTTCTTCTTGGGCATACAGCAAAACATCGCCGCATCCGGATGTATCGGCCGTGAGTAAATTGATGGCGGGCCACCTGAGTCTTGACGTGAACGCGTTCGCCTGATTAAAACCGGAAAAGCCGAATTAAAACCAGCCAGGAGGTCTCATGAAAACCTACCGATTGTTTGGCAGTACCATCGTACTCACTCTGGCTTTCGCGGTATCCGTGATTGACGCGCAGGCCGAAGACCCAAGCACCACTCCAACCGCAGAATCATCCTCAAAAGCCGAAGCAGCTCCGCCCGCCGCAGCGGGCAGCGGTTCTTCAGCTACCGCAACTTCTTCGGAAAAGGCCGACACCGAAGTCGACGGAGTCACGGCTGAAGTGGTGTCAGTGACGCGGACCGATGGGGATACCGTCACCATCAAATTCAAGTACACCAACTCCGGCCAGAAAACTGCGGAACTAAATCTGACCGGTTATTCGCCTGATAATTTAGCGGCGAAAGTTTATTACATCGACGGCAAGAATAAAAAGAAATACCTCCCCGTCACTGACGCTGCCGGCACTCCCGTTTGCAGCAATACCAAGGGGAGCACAAAGCTAGACGCAGGCGAATCAAAAAGTGGCTGGACTAAACTGCCGGCGCCCCCGGCGGGCGTTAGCACAATCAGCGTTTATCTGCCGGGAACGCCTCCGTTTGAGGGTTTGACGATCGCCGCCAAATAATAACTGCCTCCGATGAATCACATTGGCGCGTGCCGGTTAGGCCTCCGCCAGATCGCGTTGTCGATTCTTCTTTGTCATGGCGGAATCGTGTTTGCGCAGGACGAAGCCGAGCCCCCGCCTGGTTCGGGTCGGGAAATAAAGCCGCCGGCAATTGATCTCGTTTATCAGTCGCTTGATCTCGATTATCCCAGCGAAGCTCTCGTTAGCGGCGGAGTCGGGACCGGCGGAGGCAACGTGAGCGCAACTGGCGGAGCGGTCGATCTAAAGAGTCAGGTCGTCGATCTTGTGGCCAAGGGGGTGGACATCAAAGAAACGGCTAACGAGATAAAAATAAATCTGCTCGGGGATATTTTGTTCGATTTCGATAAAGCCGATATCCGGTCCGTGGCAGAGCCGACGCTGGCCGACATCGCCAAACTCATTCAAAGCCGACCCAAGGCAAGAGTGGTGATCGACGGCCACACTGATTCCAAAGGGTCCGACGGCTACAACGCCAAACTGTCGGAGCGCCGGGCCGGGTCGGTCAAAAGCTGGTTCGGAAAGCACGGGGTGAACATAAGCGGCATGCAGACGCATGGCTGGGGCGCGAAGAAACCGGTTGCATCAAACACTCGTCCCGACGGCTCGGACGACCCCGATGGCCGGCAAAAGAATCGGCGGGTTGAAATAACAATCAGGAAATAGCGGCGGGTGCGTATGCATCGGCTTCACGGTGCGGCTCTACGACTCGGAATATGGACTCCAAAAGCCTGAGGCTCCGCGTCTGGAGACGAATGCTTCTCCCAGGCAAATGGAGGGTGCATTCGCGCTAACCTCAGAGCGTTATGAAAATATGAATTCACTCAACCCAGACGATCAGCCCCATCTTCATTGCCGTCGCATTGATCGATTTGGCCTTCGGCCATGCTCGCGCCGAATACGGGTCGTTCTCGACCTTAGTGGGCATGGAGCAGAGGAATTTGCTAACGACTTAACGACCGCTTGGGCCGGCCGCAGATGCGTCGAAGAACGCGGCCTCTTAAAGAAGTTATGGAAATTAGAGGATTATGGTTGACTAACGGGTAGTCGATTATTCAAGATCACGAAGCGCTTGGCGCTTGTACCATTCCCAATGACGAATTGAATGAAAACGAAATTTCGAAAATCCGCCGCTCTTCTTTTCATGGGCCTGCTGATCACGTTAGGTCGGTTCCCTGCCAACGCGAATACGATCGCCATCGATTTCACCGACTACTTCGCCCAGATCAACGACTCTCAACAAACGCGTGGCTGGGACTTTACGGTGAATAGCAGCATCCTGGTTACCGATCTAGGGGTATGGGATGCCAATAACACCGTATTCAAGGGGTCGCCCGGCGACGGTCTGACTCAGCCGCTGACGGTAAGCCTGTGGGATAACGCATCGCAGCTTCTCCTGGCGCAGGCAACAGTGCCCAGCGGCACGACCGGAGCGCTTGTTGATGATTTCCGCTACGCCGCTTTGTTAACGCCGGTTCAGTTGGATCCTGGGCACACCTATGTCGTAAGCGTCTTTTATCCGCAGACGGGCGATCCAGATGCCACCAACGTGACGGGAATAAGTACGGCGCCGGAGATAAATTACGGTTCGGGACGAAGCACCCAATTTGGTTTCCCAAATAGTGTGGATGCGAACAACGGTTACTTCGGCCCGAATTTTCAATTCATTGCTGCCCCCGGCAATGGCGTGCCCGAAACCGGAGCGAGTGGGATGCTGCTGGCGGGCTCGTTAGGGGGAATTTTCGGGTTACGGTTGGTTAGAAGACATCGATTAGGCTAGAATCAATGAGAACGGGGCCTTGGTGCCGCGAATGGTTCTTCCCCGGGGAGCACAGGCAACTTGCCTGTAGTTTTCGGCAGCTTGCCGAAAAAACTTTTAAGATTTCGACGGCAAGCTGCCGTGTCGACAACAGGCTGGCAGCCTGTGCTCCCCGGAAATCGAGGCAGCCGGTGCCTCCCCCAGAAATCGCTTCATGCGGCCGAGGCTGGTCTTGCCCAAATGCGTAAGTCACAGATGTTGAAGGCCTCGGATATCTACGAATTTTTTTAAAAAAATTTCCCTACAGTGAGTTGACGACCGGAAAAGCCGGGTTACTTTCTACGTCCCGCGGGAAGCGGGGCTCCTCTAAATAAGGAGCGCGTTCTACGTACATTTGGGACTGCAAATTGGACTCAATTTTGTCCCCGCCTCCGCCAAGGCTACGGCGGACAAGCTTTAGCTTGGGAGGAGGACCGGGAGACGAGGTTGAGTTTTTTTATGGGCTGAATGTGCGTAAATCGTTGGTTCTTTGACATCTACATACAGGGTAGTAAGAAAGTACAACTTTAAGAGCTGAGTCTGAAAAAATGCTGTAGCCGCGGCGCTATGTCGCCGCGTTTTACAGGAGAGTTTCAGTTATCAAAGAATCTCGGTCGAAAGACCGAACAGATTGATCAAGCTACAAAGAGCGCATCATGGATGCCTTGGTGCCAATAGGCGATGAAGGACGTGGTAAGCTGCGATAAGCTACGGACAGCGGCAAGCACGCTTTGACCCGTAGATTTCCGAATGGGGTAACCTGAGTGAGGTAATACTTGCTCGAGTTCCTGTGAATACATAGCAGGAACATCGCGACACCCGGTGAAGTGAAACATCTCAGTAACCGGAGGAACAGAAATCGAAAGAGATTCCGTCAGTAGTGGCGAGCGAAAGCGGAACAGGCTAAACCGGGCTCATTCATGCTATTTGTATTTTGTAGCGGCGCTCGATGAGCGTCGCACTTCTTCAACAGTGGGAGAAGATTCGAGCGACGGTCATAGACCGCCGCTGCACAAAAGCAAAGCAGATGGCAAGAATGAGCCCGGGGTTGTAGGAGCCCGATGTGGTAGTGCAAAGGTTAGGTGAAGCTTCTGGAAAGCTGCGCCAGAGAGGGTGAAAGGCCCGTAACCGAAAACTGGAGCACGCCTAGGGATTTCCTGAGTAATACGATGCACGTGAAACTTCGTATGAATCTGCGCCGACCACGGCGTAAGCCTAAATACTAATTGGCGACCGATAGTGAACCAGTACCGCGAGGGAAAGGTGAAAAGAACCGCTGTGAGCGGAGTGAAATAGTACCTGAAATGATGTGCTTACAAGGTGTGGAAGCCGGTTCCATTCGACTGCCGTCGAATGCGATCGGAATTTCAAATTTCAAATTTGAGATTTCAAATCCCATTCGGCCGGAGGCCGAATGGAGCCGGTGACCGCGTGCCTTTTGCTTAATGAGTCTGCGAGTTACTATCAGTGGCGAGCCTAAGTCGTTATGCGATGGAGGCGAAGCGAAAGCGAGTCCGAAATGGGCGAATCTAGTTGCTGGTAGTAGACCCGAAGCGGAGGTGATCTACCCATGAGCAGGATGAAAGTTGCTTAACCGCAACTGAAGGTCCGAACCCGTGAAGGTTGAAAACTTCTGGGATGACTTGTGGGTAGGAGCGAAAGACTAATCAAACCCCGTGATAGCTGGTTCTCCCCGAAATAGCTTGAGGGCTAGCCTCGTGTGCTGACCTGCGGAGGTAGAGCACTGGATGAACTAGGGCCCATACCAGGGTACCGAACTCAATCAAACTCCGAAT
>DATFCK010000249.1:0-2481 GCA_035253185.1 Chthoniobacterales bacterium
GAGCGGGAAGGTCGCCGGTTGACCGCGTTTGTAGGAGCTGTCGAACTCCGTTCCGTCAATCAGCGTTCCTTTGTAATCAACGGTGACAGTGTCGACGGCCTTGGGCTGCGGACCATTACCTTCCTTTATCACTTTGTACTGCAATCCGCTGGCGGTCGCTTTCACGCCTTCTTTTTTCTTGTTCTCTTCCAGAAACTTCTTTCCTTCGGCCGCGTTTTTGTCAGCCATAGCCTTCTGTTTGTCCATCGCTTCCTTTTGTAAATTGTTCATCGCATCACGCTCTTCGGTTTCGGTAAGCGCCGGCTTTTTGCCGCTTAAGGCATCTTTGACGCCAATTGTGAGTGCATCAGGATTGATTTCTACATTCTGCTTTTTGAAATTTCTTCCGATGTTCAAACCTATGGCGTAACTCGCTTTATCTTTCGAGTCTTTGAGCTGCGCGGTTGACGCGTCCTGCGCAAAGGTGCTGGTTGCAAAGGTGACGAGAATAGCGGCAATGAAAAATGACTGTTTCATAAGAATGGAATTTCCTTGGCGATTGCGCACAAATTGCCAACGCAAGGGGAGTGGCACGCTAATGGATAAAGCGAACCCGTCAAGGCGGCGCCCAACGGGCGGCAACAACGCTCAACGCTCAATTCAGAATAGGCGAGTTGGACGTTGGACACTGGATGTTGAGCGTTGGGCGTTGAAATTTCAGCGAGCCGAAAGTCGCCGCTCCTGGATCCGAACGACGATCGCTATTAGCGCGATTTGCAGCGCGCTTAGCGTCCACGCCGCCGAGCTGTCACCCGCTGAAGCGAAACAGATCGGCAAAAGAATTTGGCAAAATGAATGTAACGGCACGATTTCAGGCCTGACTTCCTGGAACAGTGGAGAAAACTTCGCATCCCTGGGAATCGGTCACTTCATCTGGTACCCGAAGGGCCAAAATGGACCGTTTGATGAAAGTTTTCCCCGACTGGTCGCATTTATGTCGGCTAGGGGGGCAAAACTTCCGTCCGTCGCAAAAAATGCCGAGCCGGGATCCTGCCCGTGGAATAATCGGTCCGAGTTTGTGCAAGCGCAGGACTCGGCCGAAATGAAACAGCTGCGTGAATTTCTCGCCAATACCGTCGATCTCCAAAGCCAGTTTTTGGTCACGCGGTTGAGCCAAGCGCTGCCGAAAATGCTCGCGGAAGCAGCGCGAGCCGATCAATCACGTATCCGCGCTAATTTCGAGCGGCTCCTCAACACGCCGCAGGGCTGCTACGCGCTGGTTGATTACGTGAATTTCAAAGGCGAAGGCGTCCTCCAGTCCGAACGGTACCACGGTCAGGGCTGGGGATTGCTCCAGGTGCTGGCGGAGATGCGGCCGGATAAAACACCGGCCGAGACTGAATTCTCACGCGCGGCGGCCTCGGTGCTCAGAAGGCGGGTTCAAAATGCTCCGCCGGAAAGAAATGAGCAACGCTGGCTTGCAGGTTGGCTCAAACGTGTAAATAGCTACAGTCGCGATTAATAATGCGCCTTAACCGCCTGCGAATCGTAACCGGGTTCGCGTTTCTCATCACGATCACTTCCGTATCCGCGCAGTTGGGGGGCTTCCCAACTCCGCCGCGGCCGCGGTCCACGCCAGCCGCGCAGCGCGTCACCGCGCCGCCTCCGCCAATGAGAAAGGCGACCGAACTGATCCGCCGGCAGGAACCGATCAGAATTAATCAAGCGCTGGTCAATTCGGTTTCGCCCGATCAGTTGCGGGTGGTGGTTTCTCTGGCCAAACAACGCGCTTACCTTCTTGCCGGCGATCAGGTAGTGGTTGACTCACCGATCTCATCGGGCAAACGCGGCCATTCCACGCCTACCGGATCGTTTACAGTTTTGGAAAAAGACGCCGACCATCGCTCGTCGATCTACGGCGATTTCGTTGATTCTGCCGGCCGGGTGGTGCGGGCCGGAGTGAGTTCGCGTATCGATTCAGCGCCAAGCGGAACGCATTTCGTGGGTTCACCGATGACCTGGTTCATGCGCCTGACGCACGAGGGCGTCGGCATGCATGTGGGCATATTGCCGGGTTACCCGGCCTCACACGGGTGTATCCGCATGCCCGGAGAAGGAGCAAAACTGTTTTATGACCGGGTAAAGGTCGGCACGCCGGTGCGGGTTACCGCCGAGGCGTGATCGGAATTGCAGGAGTGTGGGGCAAGTTTCCAACTTGCCTTTCTGTTTGGATCGCTCGCGACGGCGAGCGCCACCTTCGCAAGTTGGAAACTTGCGCCACCTTGGCTGCCGGTTACAAACCACCGTTTCTTGAATCTATACCCGCAGCTGCTTTCGCAACATGTCGAACGCGGCCTGAGCAGTCTGCTGCTTGAAAGTCTCGCGATCGTTAGGGAAAAACAGTTTGGCGACCATGCTTTCGTTAGCTGAAGCCAGTCCAACAAACACCGTGCCCACCGGTTTTTCGGCGCTGCCGCCGTCCGGACCGGCAATGCCGGTCGT
>DATFCK010000250.1:0-4074 GCA_035253185.1 Chthoniobacterales bacterium
GTTTCAAAGTTATTTGCGACTCAGCTACCTCACCCTTCTTCCCGCTCCCGCTGTTTCAACAGTTTCTCCACCGATTCCAGGTCCTCGGCCGACGCTCGCCGGCGCCGATACTTCCGCTCGATGATGTCTTTCAGCGCCCGAAGATCTTCCAGTAACGGCGACTCGTAGTAGGTCCATCGCTCTTCATCCGAATACTTGGCTTGAAGGCGCCACGCGCCGCCGAACTTGGTCGCGCGGACTTCACGTTTGCGACCATGCTCATCCTTTTCCTTCCAAACATGGTGAGTTGGCATGGCGGGCGTTAAATCGTTAAACCGGAGGCGTGTTCCTAGCCTGGCGTTACGCGATCCGATGTTTCTCGATTCCATTGTAACGATGTAACGCTTTTAACTATTCGCCACCTCTCCTATACATTATCGCGATTGAAAGACGCAGGCAGACTGGCGCTGTATTTTGTGGCCGTTGTATTCGCCGGTGCTGTGATTGCGCCCGTTCTTTTCTGGTCAGCGCAATATCTCGGCCGCCATGACCGGCTGACGTTCCTTCGGGAGTTCGAGTTCGAGCAGTTTTTTCACCGGGCGCTGCTCGTTAGCGCGCTCCTCTTTCTTTGGCCGCTGTTGCGGTCGGTGGGGGTGCGACGGTTAAGCGACCTTGGTCTGCGGCGGAACGTCCGGGGCTGGCGCGATTGGGGCGGCGGACTCCTGGTTGCGCTGGTACCATTGATATTGTGCGGGGTAGCTTTGGTTTTAACCGGTGTTTATGCGCTGAGGCCTGTTATCGCATGGGCGCAACTGATGCGAACCGTTGCCGCCGCGCTGGCAGTTCCATGGATCGAGGAAGCATTCTTTCGTGGTTTGGTGCTCGGCATTTTGTTGCGGTCCGGCCGCCGATACCTGGCAATCGCCCTAACTTCCGGCCTGTACTCGATTGTTCACTTTCTCAAAGCGCCGGAAGGCACTTCCACCGACGTCAATTGGGCATCCGGTTTCCAATCGATCGCTCACGCGTTTGTGCAGTTTGGCCAACCGATGTTGTTGCTGGCCGGTTTCACCACACTTTTTCTGATAGGCTGGATTCTGGCCGACGCCCGGATTCGCACGGCCTCGTTATGGCTGCCGATCGGGCTTCATGCCGGCTGGATCTTCGGTAACGGCGTATTCAACCGATTCGCGCGCCGCCAATTCATCCTGTTGCCGTGGCTTGGAAGAAATCTACTGGTGGGGTTGATCCCTTTGGCGATCCTGGCCGTTACCTGGATGGTTGTTCGAATGACTTGGAAATCTCGTGAAAGCGCCGGAACTGTTTAGCGCTGCGGTTTCGTTATTCTATCCGCCGATTTGCGAAGGCTGCGGAGGGAGTGTCGCATCAGGCCACTACCTTTGTGCTGAATGTCAGGGCCGCGCGCCGCGAATCGTGCCTCCGTTCTGTGAAAAATGCGCCGAACCGTTTCCGGGCGCTACCAGCGGTCCGTTCGCCTGCGGGAATTGCGCCAACCTAACGTTGCACTTCAAAGCCGCGGTCGCCGGTTATCGGGCGCGAGGAGTTGTCCGCCGGCTGATCCACGAGTTCAAGTATCAGAAGCGCATTTATCTGCGCCACGTGATCGGCGAGTGGCTGGCCGCGGTATTGCATGACCCCAGAATGGAGCCGAGCCGGTTCGACGTGATCATTCCGGTCCCGCTTCATCCGGCCAAACAACGCGAACGCGGCTTTAACCAAGCCGAGTTACTGGCTCGTTCCCACTCGGTCCGTAGCGGTCTGCCGGTCGAGCTTGCCCTGGAACGCGTTCGATTTACCCAGACTCAAACGGTTTTCGACCGGGTTGAGCGCATGGAAAATCTCCATAACGCCTTCCGTTTACGCCGGCGGCGGGACGTGCAAGGTTTACGGGTGCTGCTCGTGGACGACGTGCTCACCACCGGGTCTACTTTGAGCGAATGCGCTCGCGTATTGCGACGGGCTGGGGCATCGTCCGTCTACGCCGCCACTGCAGCCCGCGCGTAAGTCACTTTCGGAAAGTAAACTGATGGCCATTTTCAAAAAACCGGCGCTCAAGGCGCAGAGTAACAAGAAGCGCGATATCCCCCAGGGGTTGTTTCAGAAATGCCCGGGCTGCTCAGACGTGGTCAACGAGATCGAGCTCGCTCAAAACCAGCGGGTTTGTCCACGCTGCGATTATCACATGACTCAATCCGCGCACGACCGGATCCAAAACCTGGCGGATCCGGGGAGCTTTAAGGAAATGGACGCGGAGTTGCGATCGGTCGATACCCTCCGGTTCCAAGGCATGGCCAACTACAAGGATAGACTGAAAAAATACCAGGAGAGCACCGGACTGGTTGATGCCGTCATCACGGGTCACGCCACGATCAACGGACACAAAGTAGCTTTAGCGGTGATGGATTTTGCTTTTCTGGCGGCCACCATGGGTTCGGTGGTCGGCGAACGCATCACTCGTGCGATCGAATATGCGACCAATGCCGATGCGGGCATCATCATCGTCGCCGCGTCCGGCGGTGCTCGCATGTACGAGGGAATGCTTAGCCTGATGCAAATGGCGAAAACCAGCGGCGCCCTGGCGCGTCACGCCCAGAAACGGTTGCCATACATCTCGGTTCTCACCAATCCCACCACCGCGGGCGTCATGGCCAGTTTCGCGTCGTTAGGGGATGTGATTATCGCCGAACCGCGCAGCATGGTCGGCTTTGCCGGACCGCGCGTCATCAAAGAGACAACGCACCAGGACCTGCCGGAAGGATTTCAGACCGCGGAATTTTTGCAGGAACACGGCCTGATCGATATGATCGTGCACCGCAAACGCATGCGGGAACAGATCAGCCAGTTGCTGGGATACTTTCTGGCTTCGCCTAACGGCAGCAGCGGGGGCAACTCCAAACACGCCAAATAAAGGAACGTGCGTGCGTAACCGCGCATGGGGGTGCCGGCGCGGAGCAACGCACCGCACTCTTAGCAGAATTTATTTCGCGTTAAACTAACGCTAATTCGCGGTTACTCTGTCAGTGTCTGATGGGAAATACGACCGCATATCGCGAAAATCTCGCCTGGCTGTACGGCCTGCAAAAATTCGGGATCAAGCTCGGGTTGGAGAACATGCAGCGGTTGATCGAAGCCGCTGGTATCGCGCTCGCCGGAGAACGGTGGAATGAGGCCAGCCCGCCTCAATCTCCCGGCCAGTCGCCGGCGTCGCAAAAGCCCACCGTGTTTCACGTAGCCGGCACTAACGGCAAAGGATCGGTGTGCGCAATGATCGAATCGATCTGTCGGGCCCATGGCCTGCGGACAGGTCTTTTCACGTCACCGCACCTCGTCACGTTTCGCGAGCGGATCAAAATTAGCGGTGTGCCTATTGCGGAAGAAGATGTTGCAAACGGGCTTGCACAAATTCGAGCAATGATCGCCGATTGGGATCCGCACCCCACATTTTTCGAAGTCACAACCGCGCTGGCTTTGAAGCATTTCAAAAACAGTGAAGCCGACGTTGCCATTCTCGAAACCGGGATGGGCGGCAGGCTGGATGCCACAAATGCGGTTCAATCGTCGGTTGCGGTGATCACGCCCATTGGTCTCGATCATCAGAAGTGGTTAGGCGACACGATCGAAGAGATCGCGTTTGAAAAGGCCGGGATCATCAAGCCGCACACTCCGGCCGTCTCCTCCCCGCAGGATCCGGCAGCTGAGGCCGTGCTACGGTCGCGGGCATCGATATGCGAAGCGCCAATTCAATTTGTTACCCAACCATACAACGGCAGTCCGGTTGGGTTGGCCGGAGCCCATCAGAAGCGGAACGCCGCTCTGGCGATTGCGGCGGTTCGTGTGAGCAGGATCGAGGCATCTCCCGGCGCAACGGCCTACGGGTTGAGATCACTGCAATGGCCGGCCCGATTTCAAAAGTGGGACCAACAAATAATTATCGATGGCGCCCATAATCCGGCCGCGGCGGGCGTGCTGGCCGCGACCTGGCGCGAAGTCTTCGGGGAAAAACGCGCTACCATAATTTTGGCGGTGCTTGCAGACAAAGATGCGGCTGGCATCTGGGGGGCGTTGGCGCCGATC
>DATFCK010000251.1:0-9321 GCA_035253185.1 Chthoniobacterales bacterium
TGAATCCGCGTGATCCGCGGCTAATCTTCTATTCGGACGTTGTAGAATTTTCGAATTTCGATTGCGGTGCCGGAGCTAAATTTGTCTGGGGAGCACAGGCTGCCAGCCTGTTGTCGTCGGCAGCTTGCCGACGAGATTTCCAAGATGCCATCTTCAGAGCTTGTCCAGGCAAGGCTGCCTGGACCTACAGGCTAGTAGCCTGTGCTCCCCGGAGTTCTGCATCGCAAGCTCTCAGTAGCACCGGGCTTTAGCCCGGTGACTTACCGAAAACCATCCATGGCCAGCCGTTTAAACGGCTTACCTCATCTGGACCAATGAATCTTCACCACGGAAGGAAAGCCGTTAAAACGGCTGGCACAGGCAATTTTTCAAAACAGGTCACCGGCCTGAAGGCGGTGCTAATGAGAGGAATACGTTCCCTATCGAGCGCGTGAGGGCTAGCCGCACGCTTCCACCGCTCGCAGGAATTCGGAAAAATCTTTTCCGTTTCTCGCGGCCTGGTTTAGTGCGGTTAGGCGCTGATCGAGCCCTGCCTCGGGCAGGGCCACGCGGTATGAATGGGAACCGTTTCCGAACACGATTTCATCCCATTGAATCGACGCGATCTCGTCGTTGAATCGCGCCACCGATCGGCCGCGAAAGAATGCACGGGTAGTCTCCGGCGGATTGTAAATCGCCAGCTTTATCTCATCTTCGCTCGAAACACGCCGGATCGATCCCTGCCTGACAAGTTCGTAATACAGGCCCTGGTCGAAATCGACGTTGTGATATTCCAGGTCGATTGATTGCAGCCAGGGATCGGTCCAGGAAAGTTTTTCTTCCTCTTGCAACGCGCTCAGCAGGAATTTTTTCGCGGCCCAATCCGTCCGATCGCGGGTGAGCATAACGTCACGCTCCAGGTCGTCCAGCACACTTTCCCATTCCCGCAGGATGTAGGCGCGATCGGTGTCAGCCGCGTCACTTTCCAGTTGGGTCGCCGCTTTTAAATAAATCCGCTGGACTTCTATCGCCGAAATCTTGCGACCATCCTTGAGCTCGATAATCCAGTCATAGTTTTGATCGCGACTAATGGCCTTGTGGGCATCAATCGGTTGCGCAATTTCGAGCTGCGGCGCCTTCCCCTGCTCAATCAAGTCGAGCACCAGCGAGGTAGTGCCCATCTTCATCGCGGTCGCCCATTCGCTCATGTTCGAGTCGCCCAGGATCACATG
Organism: Chthoniobacterales bacterium; assembly: GCA_035253185.1. Taxonomy (GTDB): domain Bacteria; phylum Verrucomicrobiota; class Verrucomicrobiia; order Chthoniobacterales; family UBA10450; genus DATFCK01. Next base: position 1,212 of record DATFCK010000251.1, read on the forward strand.
AAAACGTCGATACCGGTTGGTGTCGGCATGCGGTTCGTCCCGGGTATTGACTAACGGGCGGCGGTTCATGGTATCGATGCTGACGATCACGCTGAAGAAATCGGCCCGCTGCGAAATCTGATAAATACCCGGTTGGCTCGCGGCGCTCTCGGTTTCAATCCCCATCTTGCCGGCTCCGGCAAAGATTTGACGGGTGATTAGAAACGGCAGCATCCCGGCCACGATCCGGTCCCAGGCGAGCTCGCGCGATACCAGAAAGTTATCGTGACACCCGTAACTGTGACCGACGAAATCAGTGTTGTTTTTGTAAAGACGAACCTGCTGGTCTAACGGCAGCTTGGTATTACGGCGCCGCGCGCATTCTGCCAGGATCCGCTCTCCGGCCTTATCCTGCGCCACAATCTGGCTCAACGTCGTGCATTCGGGGGTGGAATATTCCGGATGCGCGTGGTCGTTGTAAAACCGCGCGCCGTTGGAAAGCACGAGGTCGCTCTTGATCTCTTCAAAGCTGAGCGGCCGATTTTTGTCAATTTCGTAATAGGCAGATTCGTCGGTGTCCTGGAGCAGTTCCTTGGCTCGAAATCCTCGCGCGTCCAGATGCGGATCCTCCAGCTGGTAATCCCACTTCATGTGGGCGCCGTGATCGGTATACCGCCTGACCAGCTCGATCGATTCGGCCACTACATCAACCGCATCCGTGCCGGTTACGGTAATGCCGTATTCGGTCTCAAGTCCGAAAACCCGTTTCATTCATTAACCACCAATGGACACAAATGAACGCGAATAAGAGACAAACGTGGGTGCTGGTATAAATTCGTGTGAATTCGTGTTCATTCGTGGTTACGACTTCGATGCGAACTGCGCCGTCCCGTTCGACCTCTGCTTATAATCAAATCACCCCAGATGACACCCGCGGACCGGCTTCCGAAATTGGTTTTACCGGGGCGATCTTCACCACATTTTCCGGATCGTAATCGATCAACTTCAGCCAATCTTCGGTGATATCGCTGGCCGGAAAGATGTCGTTCTCGCTGTATTCAGCCTGGAACGCGAGCTGCAGGTCCATTTCCCGAATCCCTTCCTCCTGGTGCGTGGCAATTGCGCGTTTGATCGCCATCGCTTTGGCCCGTTCGACAATCGAGGCAATGATTGCGCCGCTGATGAGGTCGCTGCGATACAACACTTCTTTGCGCCCGCTGCGCAGTGTCACCTCCAAAAACTTGTTCTCGTCGCGTTTTCCAAATTGCCATTCGACAAAACGTTCCACCAGCCGATCTACCGCGGCCGGAATATTTTCAGCCTCCTTCGCCAGCACGCCGTCGTAGGGAAGGTCGTCAGACAGATAAATTCGATAAATGGATCGTGCGCCTTCGCGGTTAGGCCGGTTCACCTTGATTTTCCGGTCGATACGTCCCGGCCGGAGGATCGCCGGATCGATCAAATCGGCGCGGTTCGAAGCCAGGATGATGACAACGTCGTTAAGCGAATCGATACCATCCATCTCCGAGCAAAACATCGGTACCAGCGTGCTCAAAATATTTGAATAACGCGATGCCCGCCGAGTGCCGAGAATGCTTTCGGCTTCGTCGATGAACAGAAACGGCATGTAACCTTCCCGCCGCTTCTCGCGGGCAGTCGCAAAAATTTCGCGCACCATGCGCTCCGATTCGCCTACCCACATATTGAGAATCTCGGGGCCTTTCACGTGCATGAAATATTCGCGCATCTCCGTCCCGGTCTTTTCTCCGAGTTGTTTCGTCAGATTGTATGCAGTCGCTTTGCCGATCAGCGTTTTGCCGCAGCCCGGCGGTCCGTACAGCAGAAAACCCTTGGGCGTGGCGTGTTGGAATTTCTTGAACAGATCGACGTGTAACAGCGGAAGCTCGATGGCGTCCTTGATCGCGTTCAGTGCCTGCTCCTGGCCGCCAACTTTTTCCCAGCCGAGTTCGGGAACGATATCGAGATAATGTTCCTGCGTTTTCGTGCTCGAGAGCATCTCCAGCGCCATTCGATAATTGGAATCGACTCGAACTTCATCACCAGCCTTCAAGCTGGATTTGGCCAGATCAGCTGACCGTTCCAGGACCATCGACTGCGTTCCGTGTTCCGATCCAACCCGCAAACGATCCGTCCCAATCACTTCGGTAATTTTGGTGACCGGGCCCGCCGTTTCAAAACCGAGATCCCCCACAATCACAAACGCTTCGTTAACCAAAACGCGGGTACCCTTTTTCAATTTCGCCAGCGAGATCCGCGGATCGATGTTGCAATAGTAATCAGCGCCACCGACCACGATATGGGCGGTGTCACGCGAAGTAGCGCCTAGAAATGTTCCGATGCGGTTCGCCGGCGAAGTCACCTTCTTGATGACTTCCTCCAGCTTTTCAATCATCCGCCGCGCTTCGCCGATCATTTCCTGTTGATCGGAAATTTCGGACCGCAAATTGAGGAGCTCGCGGCGAATCGGGTCTCCGGGCGGCAGTGATGCGATTAGAAGGTCTACTTGCTCGAGCAGACTGCTCGGCTGCGGGCTTTCCTCGCGTCCCTCCCCACCGTCGCTACGCTCGTCGCTCATTATTAATTCGCTCGGCTCAAGGTCCCGCCGGGCATTTCTAATTATACAATTACCGTTTTATTTCCGCAATGTATTCAGGTCGCATCGGCATCTGGCCGGCGCTGTTTGTCCGTTTTTGACGCTCTTGTTCCTCAAAATGTTCAACCATCGCCGCGCCACGTCGTTGCGGCCAGACGGAAGCCTAATGCGTACCCAAGTGCGCCTTGAATCGGAAATTGCAGCTCGGATACGGCGCGGCGAAACCCCAAATCCCAAACCCCAAAAGGTAGAAGCGGCGTCTCGCCGCTTTTTAAAACTACGCGACGAGACGTCGCGTCTACATTCGCGCTCGTCGATTGATTGTCCCCTTGGTGTTTGGAGATTGGAGCTTTTTTGGGGTTTGGGGTTTGGCGTTTGGAAATTGGGGTTTTCCGGCCGGAGCGGTTTGGGATTTGGAACTTCCCGCGAACGCGGGTTACGTTTGGGCAAATGAATAAGACGCTCCGCAATATTATTGCGATCCTGATTTTGATCCTCGTTTTCGGTGGAGGGTTTCTGTTTCTCAGCGGCGGGCTGAGCCGCCTGACCGAAGGCAACCGGCCGATCATTCTCGAACTCGATCTGGAGAAACGGGTGACCGAGGACTCGGGCAATAATCCATTGGAGCAATTGGCAGGTGGCAATCGGCCGAAAATCCAGGACCTCATCGCCGGACTCGAGGCCGCCGGGCGCGACAATCGGGTGAAACTGCTCATTGCCAGAATCGGGAACGGCACGATGGGCCTGGCTCAGAGGCAGGACCTTCGCGAAGCAATCATCAAATTCCGCAAGACCGGCAAGAAGGCCTACGCTTTCTCCGAAACTTTTGGCGAATTTACGAATGGCGGCGGGAACTATTACCTGGCCACAGCCTTTGATCAGATTTTCCTGCAACCGTCCGGGGATATCGGCCTAACCGGGTTTCGTGTCGAACCAATGTTCTTCCGCGGGGCTCTCGACAAACTGGAAATCGTTCCGCGGGGCGGACAACGGTATGAGTATAAGAACGCGCTCGATGTTTTCACCGAAAAACAAATGACACCGCCATTCCGGGAAGCGGTCGATGCTTTGCTGAAATCGTTTCATCAACAGCTGGTTAACGGAATTGCCGAAGGCCGCAAGCTCCCCATCGAACAAGCCCAACAACTGGTCGATGGCGGACCCTATCTCGGCACCGAAGCAGTAAAACTTGGCCTGGCGGATCGATTGATGTATCGGGACGAGGTCTACCAACAGGCCGAGAGCGAAGTAAAGGACGGAAGATTGTTATACCTGGATGCCTACTTAAAGAAGACGACCAACCCATTCAAGAAAGGCAAGCCGATTGCGATCGTGTACGGCGTCGGCGGTGTTCAACGCGGCGAAAGCAAACATAATCCGTTCACCGATGACGACGTGATGGGATCCGATACCGTTTGCGCTGCCATTCGCGCCGCGACCGACGATAAGAAGATCAAAGTGATTTTGTTCCGAGTCGATTCACCCGGGGGCTCGTATGTGGCATCGGACGCGATTCTGCGCGAACTCGAACGCGCCCGGGCTCGCGGCAAAAAAGTCGTCATCAGCATGGGTAATCTGGCCGCGTCCGGCGGGTATATTGTTTCGCTGGCGGCGGATCGCGTGATTGCGCAGCCGGCCACAATTACCGGGTCGATAGGCGTGCTCGCGTTCAAGCTGCTCACTCGCGATTTCTGGGCAAACAAACTCGGCATTACCTACGACAGCGCGCAGACCAGTCGCAACGCCGATATGTTTTCCAGCCTGCAGGATTATAACCCGGAAGAATTGGCCAAGTTCAACGCCTGGCTGGATCGAATTTACCAGGAGTTTACCGACAAGGTGGCCGCCGGACGAAAAATGCCGAAGGAGCGAGTGCTGGAGATTGCCAAAGGCCGGGTCTGGAGCGGGGAAGACGCGAAGCGCCTCGGGCTGATCGACGAGCTCGGCAGTTTCCAACGGGCCGTCGCGGTGGCGAAGGAATTATCCGGTATTCCGGCTGACGAAAACGTGAAGCTCGTACGATTCCCAAAATCGAAATCGCTGTTCGACATGTTCAAAAAGCCGGAGAACTCGAAAGACGTTTTATTACGCACGTTAGTCGAAGCAATCGCGCCATTGCGGCCGGCGCTTCGAGCCGTTTCCGAATTGAACGAGCCACCGGGAGCAAATGTGGTTTCCATTCCCAACCCGGAACTTTGAGTCATTTAGCGATTTAGCCATCTAACGGTTCAACGCTTCAACGCTTCAACGATTTAACGATTTAACGATTTACGATTCAACCGCTTAACCCCCCAAATCGCTTTCGGGGCTGTCCTCCGGCGAGCGCTTCAACACCCTATGGACTCAAGTCCGCAATCCGCTATGGAAAATCCGCAATCCGCAATGCCTTCAGAACCACCACCTCTGCCCCAAAAACCAGCCGGCTTCTGGCTTCGACTCGTCGCGTCTATCATCGACACAATCCTGATCATGATTTTGACGTGGCCTTTGCTCGTGTGGATCTATGGAACCGAATACTTCACCGCCAGCGGTTTCATCAAGGGACCAGCCGATTTCATCATTTCTTATGTCGTTCCGGCGATCGCGGTGATCATCCTGTGGGTCAAATGCCGCGGAACTCCGGGCAAACTGTTGTTAGGCCTGCGCGTAGTCGATGCAACGACCGGTGGCACCATGGATCTGTTGCAGTCAGTGATCCGTTACTTCAGCTATTTCATTTCCATGCTGCCGCTTGGCTTTGGTTTTCTCTGGATCGCGTTCGATTCCAAAAAGCAGGGATTCCACGACAAAATCGCGAAGACGCTGGTCGTGAAGCTTAAGAATTGAATCGTTGGTAGCGGCGATTCACCGAATCGCCATGGTTCTATAGCCCGGCAGCTGCCGGGTGAACGGCCGCTACCTTCGCACCGAGTGTAGAAGCGGCGTCACGCCGCTTTCGCGTTTAAGCGCACGCGACAGACGTCGCGTCTACCTGAGGGCGACATGTGGCATTGGCATCCCTGCCAATGAACTAAATCCGATCGGCTGTCGGTGAAGTGCCAGCCCCTCTGGCACAGGCCCATGGCGATTCGGTGAATCGCCGCTACCATTCGGACATGACTCGTTAACCCGCCGCAGGCATTTTCTCTTCGCGCGTCCTAACGATCGCGCGCACCAGATCAGCCGGATCAATCGGTTTGGACAGATACTTATCGAATCCCGCTTTCAAAGCTCGATCACGATCCTGCAGATTCCCGTAGGCAGTTAGGGCGATCACCGGCACAGTTGCATCCTTTGGCCGGGCCAGTGCCCGGAACCTTCGGATGAACTCGTATCCATCCACATACGGCATAGCCAAATCGCTTACCACCACGTCCGGAGACAAGTTGGGCAACAAATTCAGCGCGTCGTCGGCTGAACTCGCGACCGTGACCGATGCGCCGCATTTGGCCAGCGTTAGGGCCACCACATCCCGCACCCCGGGATCATCGTCCACTACCATGACGTGAAGTCCACGCAGGGATTCCGCCGGAAACACGAATTCGTCGGTGCGATGCCGCTCTTCCGCCGGCGGCCGCGAATCCAAGGCCACTACCGGCAGCCTGACCGTGAACCGGCTCCCTTTCCCCTCCCCGTCGCTTTGCGCAGTAATTTCACCATGGTGCATCATCACCAACTGATGCGCGATCGTTAGGCCGAGCCCGAGTCCGCCATACTGCCGGGTAGAACTGCTGTCTCCCTGCCGGAACCGTTCAAAGATGTGCGGCAACAGGTCTGGGCTGATCCCCTTGCCGGTATCAGCCACGGTGATGAAGGCGTTTTCGCCTTCGCGGGCGACACCCAGAACAACGTCCCCGCCGGCCGGCGTAAACTTCACCGCATTAGTCATCAGATTCAGCAACGCCTGTTGAAGCCGGAGCGGATCCGCATGCACCAGGATGTCGCGCGACTCGATCACGGTTTGGAGTTGCACGCCCTTGGCATTAGCGGACGGCGTAACCGCTTCCACCGCGTCACTGACGATCCCATCCAGGTTCATGATTTTCCGATCCAGCGAAAGTTTTTGGTTAACGATTCGCGTGATATCGAGAACATCTTCGATCAGGCGGCCCTGGGCTTCGGCATTGCGCATGATCGAGTTTACTGCTTCAACGCGCTCGTTCTCGTTAAGCACATTTTCCTGCATCAAACGGGTCCATCCGAACACCGCATTCAATGGTGTTCGCAGTTCATGCGAGATCATGCCGAGGAATTCATCTTTCTGGCGAGACTCCTGGCGCAATTCTTCGTGCGCATGTCGAAGCGCGTCGGTCGCAGTTTTCAGTGCGTGAACATCGGTGCAGGTGCCGAACCAGTTAACAATCTCGCCGTTTTCATCGCGGTAAGGTAAGGCTCTGCCCAGGAACCAGCGATAAGCGCCATCGGAAGCGCGCTTTAGACGAAACTCAATTTCGTAAGGGGTCCCTGATTGCAGCGCCTCGGTCCAGGCGTCATCGGCTCGTTTGGCATCATCGGGGTGAAACAAATCGGTCCAGCTATCTTCCATCCGGATTTCGCGGCCGCGGCCGGTATATTCATAAAACCGTTGGTTATAATATTCATGGGAGCCATCGGGACGCGCCACCCAGACAATTTGGGGTAATCCATCGGCCAACTGGCGCAAGATCTCGAGCTCCCGCGGGAAGCGTTCACGGTTGAGGATGGGATCAGGCATTAGGGGTGGGCCTGGTAATATTTACCCGGGGTTAACTGTACAAGTGAAGGCCTGGCGATGAAAGCTTTTCTTGGACCAATCCGCTAGGGCGGAAGCGTACCGCTAGCGCGGAAGCACCAAAACCCAAACCCCAGGGAACGTCCAATAATCAAACTCCAACTGAAAATGGGCGCGCAGCGTTCCTTTTTTTGGATATTGAAGTTTGAAGTTTCCCTGGTGCCCGGTGCTTGGTGCTTGGTGCTTGGTGCTTGGTGCTTGGTGCTTGGTGCTTCCGCGTCAGCGGCTTCGTTCCCTGGGGTTTGGGTTTTGGTCCTTGGGGTTTCTGATCAAGAACAGCACTACTGCTCCCACCTGCCGCAAACCATAGCAGTTGCGACCACCCACACCCCCCGCTAAAGTCCCATTCTTCGTCAGGAGCCTTAGCTCAATTGGTTAGAGCGCTGCCCTGTCACGGCAGAGGTTGCGGGTTCGAGCCCCGTAGGCTCCGGAAAATCTTCCTCTCCCTCTGCCTCTTAATCTTCTTTCGCAAAAGGCTCCGAGGTTTTTGTATTACAAGAAAAATTAATCGTTAGGCAGGTCAGAGATCGTCCTCTCGTAAACCCGCAATCTTCATCAGCGAGCGCAACATGCCCGTTTTCAAGGGGCGGTTAGCATGAATAGGAATGACGATTCGCTCTCGTCGTCCGGACATCGTGAAGATATGATGACTGCCGTGAACGCGAGCCAAGGTCCAGCCGCGCTGCTGAACAAGTCGCGCAAGCTCGCGACCGGAGACTTGCTTCACACTGCGACCTCGATGATCTGATCCGCAGTTTTGGCGTTTG
>DATFCK010000252.1:0-12179 GCA_035253185.1 Chthoniobacterales bacterium
GCTTACTAAAAGTGATCTTGCCCGAAATGGAGCCAATGAAAGGCTGCGCCCAGCCTGAACAATTTCATCCGGAGGGCGATGTCTTCCAGCACACCCGATTGATGCTCGATCTGTTGCCGGAACATGTGTCGATCCCGTTAGTCTTTTCCGTCCTGTTCCACGACGTGGGTAAGCCGCCGACGGCCTCAGTGGATGAAGCGGGCCGGATTCGATTCAACGGTCACGACCGGGTGGGAGCCGAAATGACCGAAACGATCATGCAACGCCTGCGTTTCTCGCGTGCCGAGATCGATGAGACGGTGGAAATGGTCAGGCAACACATGGTGTTCAAGGACGTGCCTCGAATGCGAGTGGCGAAGCTGAAACGTTTCATGGCCCGGCCAACCTTTCAGGATGAGCTCGAATTGCATCGGGTCGATTGCGCCAGCAGCCATCGCATGATGGAGAACTACGAGTTTCTGATTCAAAAACAGGACGAGTTTGCCAACGAACCGATCATCCCGCCGCCGTTAGTCCGAGGCGACGATTTGATTGCAATGGGGCTCAAACCCGGGCCTCAATTCGGCGAAATTTTGGAGGCGGTAGAGACGCGACAACTCGAAGGCGCACTGACAAGCCGCGAACAAGCGCTGGAATGGGTGAAGCAGGAGTACCGCCTCCCCTGAAATCCGTCTACGGGATAACGACGCGGTAGAATTTTCTTGGACCGGGATTGGAATCCTGGAATTCGAAGTGGCCGGACGCATCGCTGCTGACCGAATCCACGCCCTCGAATCCGTTCGTGACCATAGCTGAAGCTTCCACCTGGAGTTGAAGCGACGGCGCCGTCTGTCCAGTAAGAGAAAAGGAACTGGCAGCGCGGGATGCAGACATAATCTGCGGCGGTGTCGCGGTAAAATGTTCAGCCAGAGTTTGCAGAGCCGCCGAGCCATCGTTAAACCAGCCCGCGGCGCGGCAGGTTGCGTCGCTCGGGCAATCTACCGCATACAATCCGTAATGAGTTGAGTTCAAAGCGGGCGAGCTGACGATCGACCAGGCGCTGCCGTTCCAATGCTGGACCAATGGCGTGCCATTTGGGGCGGAGAAATTTATCGAGCCCACCGCCCAACAATTGGATGCCGATGGACAGGAAACACTGCTCAGAATATTCGGAGCTGTTTCGCCTTCGTTTGGCGAGGGAACTAGCGTCCAGGCATTGCCGTCCCATCGCTCGATTAATGTGCGGTTGTTAGGGTTAGTGTTGGTGGTGCCATAGCCAACCGCCCAGCATTGTGAAGAGGAAACGCAACTGATGGCCGAGAACTGGCTGTTTGTCGGACCCAGGTTAGGCGAAGGCACGATCGCCCAACTGGTTCCGTTCCAATGCTCGACCAACGTTTGGACATCAGCCGTGTTCTCGTTAGGATAATAGTAACCGGCCAACCAGCAGTCTGCTCCTGACACACACGTTATCGCCACAACCGCCACCACCGAGGTGCCGGGATTCGCCGCCGCAACGTGTTGCCAGGCCTGGCCGTCCCAATGCTCCGTCAATACCCCACCACCGTATAGACCAGCCGCCCAGCAGTCGTTCGACGACACACATGTGACTCCGAAAAGGAAATTCGTTCCATTACTGGGGTTCGGCGACGCGACTACGGTCCAGGAATTACCGTCCCAGTGCTCAATCAAAGTATTCTTGGGCTGCGGGAAGGTGAGGCCCCGAGTGAATCCCACCGCCCAGCAATCGGACGTTGAAACACAAGTGACTGACTCGAGGTGAGCCTCGACGTTGAATTGCGGGGAGACCACGTCGCTCCATGAGCTGCCGTTCCAGTGCAGGATGAAGCCCTGGTCAACTCCCTGCAAAGTATAACCGACCGCCCAGCAATCCGCAGCGGACGCACAATTGAGCGACTTTATCTGCCGTCCCAGTGTGTTTGGAGGTGTAGGAATAATCGACCAGGCGCCGAGTGACATTTGGGTGCCGCTGGTTGCGGTCTGAACATTCGAAACCGAAGCCGGCCACCGGGTAGCTTTGAGTGGGGGCTCCGATTTCCCGAGCGCGACGAGTACCAAAGCCAACGACGAGAGGCTCAGGATTCCGGTCACCCCGAAGCGAAAGTAACTGCGCTGGACTAGGGGCCGGATCGCTTTCAACATTTGAACTGGGAGAGCAAGCTTAGCTGAAAGTTAGGTCAAAATTCTAGCTTAAAAGACAGAAAAAAGGAACTAGCCCTGAATCTTGAACCCGTTATGGATAGAGGGCGCGATAAAACTTGCTAGGCGGCGTATTGTCATCCTCAAATTGAAACGCACCGGATTCATCACTCACGGTCGAGCCAACAGGCTCGAAATCGATGAGCAGATCGGATGACGCTTCGAACTCGATGAGCTGGAGCGGTTCAGCCTGGCCGTTCAACTGCAAAAGATGTTCCGCGTTGCGCGCCATCGATGTGATCTTAAGCAGCCGCGGAGAGGCGCTGAAATGTTGCACCATGGTGCGAGAAGCACCGCCGGTTTCGGTATAATAACCTACCGCCCAACAATCCAACGCCGATCCGCAGGTTAGGCCGAGAAAAGCGTTGAATTGGGCATTGCTGATGTTCGGCGCGGGAACAATGGTCCAGGAGATGCCGTCCCAGTGTTCAACCAGGGTCTGGTATATGTTATTGATGAGAGTCGAACCCACCGCCCAGCAATCTGATGCCGACGCACACTTCACGCTGTTAAGGTAATTATCACTGCTGCTGGCGTTAGGGGAAGTCACTAGCGACCAGGAAATTCCGTTCCATCGTAAGATCAAAGTCCGACCACTGCCGCCGATAACCGCACGACCAACGGCCCAACAATCGGAAGTTGAGTTGCAAGTTACGTCATAAAGATGGTTGCCATCCATTGGACCGGTATTTGGCGAAGTAACGCTTCGCCAAGAAGCCCCATCCCAACGCTGAATGAGCGTGCGATGATCGGAACCGCCATTTGAATACTCGCCTACGGCCCAGCAATTGACCGCGGAATTGCACGTCACGGCATACAGATAGTTCTCGAGCGAGCCGGGATTGGCGGCGGTGACAGCCGACCATGCGCTGCCATTCCAATGCTCGATCAAACTCTGATAACCTCCCGGGTAACCCCAATAGTAACCCACCGCCCAGCAATTCGATGCTGAAACACAAGCCACGTCCAAAAGATGATTGATACCACCCAACTCGGTTCCAGGACTTGGCGCAGAAACGATAGACCATGCATTACCGTCCCAGTGCTCGATCAACGTTTTACCGGCACTATCATAGTTAGACCCAACCGCCCAACAATCCACGCCCGAAATGCAGGTCACCGCCTGGAGCTCTATTTGAATATCGGGAGATTTCGCGACGGCCCATGAGCTCCCGTTCCAGTGTTGAATCATGACTCGGCTGGAGGAGCCATCATAATAGGTGCCCACTCCCCAACAGTCCGTAGCTGAGGCGCAGCCTACGTCGTTGAGTGAAGTAGAGATCGAACTGGGGTTGGCGGAGGCGACAGTGAACCATGACATCCCTTGCCATCGCTGGATCAAAGTTCGGTTGGTGCCGCCGCTTTGATAGTCTAAGCTTTGATAGCCTACCGCCCAGCAATCGGATGCGGGATTACACACCACGCCGCTGAGATAATTTTGTTGGGTGGCGTTGGTGTTTGGCGAAGTGTCTAACGACCAAGATGTTCCGTTCCAATGCTCGATTATGCTTTTATTAGTGCCGTTAGCCTGGGAAGTGCCGACCGCCCAGCAGTCCGTGGCTGATGCGCAACTCACGTCGTTAAGATAGGCTGGTGCGGCCACCGATGGTGACGCGATAACGGACCAGGTGTTTCCATTCCAGCGCGCAATCAGCGGGAGATAGACGTAGTCGAAGTTCTGGTTTGAATAAAAAGATTGGTAACCGACGGCCAAACAGTTGGATGCCGAGCTGCAAGTTACACTATTGAGGTAATTATTACGTCCATTGGTGTTTCCTGACGCGACGACTGACCACACTGTTCCATCCCAATGCTCAACCAGGGTTTTGGCGGGTCCCGTCTCGGCAACGACGTAATAGCCGACCGCCCAGCAGTTGGATGCTGACAGGCACGTGACCCCATCCAATTCAGTCCGCTCAGACACGCTGGGGTTTGGAGAGCTCACAATGGTCCAGGAGCTTCCATTCCAGTGTTCGATCAGGGTGCGGAAAGCGTCGGTCACATAGAACCCGACCGCCCAGCAGTCAGTGGCGGACGAACAGGCCACGTCGCGAAGAGAATTCCGGCCGTTGGCGTTGGGGGATGAGACCGTTTGCCACAAGTTGCCGTTCCAATGCATCGTCACTGTCGTGAGTTCAAATCCCCGGTGTCCGACAGCCCAACAATCAGACGCTGAAACACAGGTAATCGCGTTCAACTGGATCTGTGCCGCGTCAGCAATGTCCACGATTGACCAGGCGCTGCCGTCCCAATGCTCAAACATGGCGGGCCGGCTGGATCCGGCCTGGTATCCCCCGATCGCCCAGCAGTCCACCGGTGACGCGCAGGCAATCTGATTGAGCGTGGCATCGGCCGATCCATTCGGCGACGCAACGACCGACCACGTCCCGCCTACCCCGGTAGCTAGCTGGCTGCCTATTGCGCCTCTTCTCGCTCCATTTTGCGGACTCGTTAGTCCATCAGGGCGTCCTTTGCCAACCGCCCCAAGGCCGCAAAAGGCACCGCCTATGACCAGGATAAAACCGACAAACGCTCTGATGTTTTGCATGGGGAGGAACCAGGGAGCAAAAAAGGAGCGCCATTGGAACATGGAACCGCGGCTCGGTCAATCTAATCCCTGGCTAACCTTGCTCGCCTATCGAGCCGCCTTTGGCGGCGGGGTGGGACCGGCCCCTCGTCAGCGAGGCCCTGTAATCGACCATGACTTCACCCTCGTTTAACGGTCAGAAAAATTACGGATAAACTGCCCGGTAAAATTGCGTGAGTCCGGCGTTGTTATGGTGGAACTGGAACACTCCCGACTCATCGCTCATGGCCGAGCCGATGCTTTCGAAATCGATCAGCAGATTTGGCGACGCCTCAATTTCAATCATTTGCAGTGGTTCAGTTTGCCCGGTCACCATGAACCCGCCCTCGGTGGTGCGCGAGATTGACAGGACTTTCAGTAACGGCAGCGGGGCGGTGAAATGCTGAACCATCGTTTGGAAAACGCCGCTCTCATTAGTGTAGTATCCCGCTGACCAACAGTTGAATGTCGACACGCATGTTAGGCCAAACAGGTAGTTAGACTCGGTGGCGCTGGTGTTTGCTGAAGCCACGATGTTCCAGACCAGGCCGTTCCAGTGCTCGATGAGCGTTTGGTTCACGCCGTTGACGAACTGGTAGCCCACCGCCACGCAGTGGGCAGCTGAAGTGCACGTTATATTTCGAAGGAAGTTGTAATTGAACGGGCCCTGAGTCGGTTTGGGCGAATCGATGATGCTCCAGGAATTGCCGTCCCAGTGCTGGATCATTGGCTGTCCGGTGCCATCACCGCCGCTTCCATTCGAGCCAACGCTCCAGCAACTCGTGGCTGAGGGGCAGGCCACCGACCACAGGATATTTTCGTGCGAGTCGATATCGTTAGGCGAGGAAACAATTGTCCAGGTGTTTCCATCCCAATGCTCAGTCAGCGTTTTGATGTCGACTCCGTCGAAGTATCGACCCACCGCCCAGCAATCGTTGGCCGAACTGCAGGTTATGCCGTGCAGACGATTCTGCAGGGTGGCGCTGGTGTTTGGCGAACTAACCACGGCCCAGCTGTTGCCGTCCCAGCGTTCGATCAGGGTCTGGTAGGCGGCGCCATTATCGTAATAACCGGCCGCCCAGCAGAGTGACGAAGACACACAGTGGATATCGGTAAGGAAGTTATTTTGAGCCGGGCTCGAGTTCGGCGACGTAACGATGCTCCAAACGTTGCCGTCCCAATGCAGGGCCGAAGTTTGGAAAACGCTGCCGTTGTCATGATAACCGATTGCCCAGCAATCATCCGCAGCCGGACAGCTAACGTCGTACAGGATGTTGTTCTCGGTGGCGCTGCTGTTAGGCGAGGGAACAATACTCCAGGAATTGCCGTTCCAATGTTGGATCAGGGTCTGTTGAACCGCGCCGGTGTAGTAGGACGCCACTGTCCAGCAGTCGGTTTCCGACACACAGGTGATACCGAGCAGGGTATTGTTTCGATCGGCGTTAACGTTAGGCACATCCATTGCCGTCCAGGACGTGCCCGTCCATTGCGATACCAGCACCTGTTGGACATTTCCATTGTGGTAAAACCCTGCCGTCCAACATCGCGTGCCCGGTTCGCATGTTACCGCTCGAAGTTCGTGGTTGCTGCCGCCGCCGGGATCGGCAGACGCCACTATAGCCCACGAACTGCCGTCCCACCGCTGAATCAAGGCTTGGTCGATGGTGCCATTGTTGAAGCGTCCGGCCGCCCAGCAGTCCGACGAAGATCTGCACTCAACTGAATCAAGCCGGTTCGCCTGGGTGAGCGACGTATTGGCGGAGTTAACCAGCGCCCAGGACGAACCGTTCCAGTGGGCGGTTAACGTTTGACTGACGACGGCATTATCAGAATAACCGACCGCCCAGCAGTCCGTCGCCGATGAACACGTCACCGCATTTAAATAATTGTTCTGCGGAATCAGGGGGCCGGGTGAGCTGCTGATCGTCCACGCGTTGCCGTCCCAACGCTGAATTAATGTTTGATACATGCCGGTGGTGCCGTTCAAGGACCAGCCTACTGCCCAACATTGCGACGAAACGCAGGCCACTCCCGATAGGACATTTTCCTTGGTCTGGCTGGTGTTAGGCGCTTCGAGAATACTCCAGGATGTGCCGTCCCAGCGCTGAACCAGGGTTTGGGGAACGCCATCGTTGTTGGAATAATAGCCGACGGCCCAGCACTGCGAGGGAGAGACGCACGCCAGTGACAGCAGGTAATTATATTGTGTTGGACTGGTGTTAGGCGTCTCGACAATGCTCCAGGCAGCTCCATCCCAATGCTGGGTCAGGGTTCGATAGAAGCTGCCGTCGTAGTACGACCCGACTGCCCAGCAATCATTCGCCGACAGGCAGCTTACGTCTCGCAATATATTGTGTTGGGTGGTGCTGGTGTTAGGCGAATTTACAACCGCCCAGGCATTTCCATCCCAGTGCTGAATTAATGTCTGATAGGCGCTGATATTATCGTAATAGCCGACCATCCAGCAGTCTGATTCCGACACGCAGCTGGCCCCGAGCCCAAAATTACCGGTTGGAGTGGGACGGCTGTTAGGCGATTCAACAATGCTCCAGTTCCCCTTTGGCGCCGATGACGCCTTCCGCTCGTTGGCTTGCAATATTGATGGACTGGCGCCGACACTCAGACCGGCGAGAAAGATCCCGGCGGCACAAAGCAGAACCGCCGCCAGTAAACGGGGTTGGCGAATACAAAGCCGGGCAACATATCGCACGTTGCTCTTTGATTCGTGATAGGCACTGCGCCCGGCCGGTGGGGCAGGCGGAATTTCACCCCACGGGGCCGGCCGTCGCATCGAGGGAGCCGCCGTTGATCCGTCGCAAATGTCCGGTTGCCTGAGCAGACTATCAGTTACCGCAGGTTGACTGGCCGGCCGGATGGTGTTGGTCCGGCTGGTTTTACTGAAGACTCATTCCCACTCGCGACTTAACAGCGCTAACGTCGGTGTTCGAGATTGCGCCGTTGGCGGTGATATCCAAGCGGAAATTGGACTGCGTTATGGTGGCGCTGACCTGCGATTTTGCCGCGGCCACATCGGTATTCGTGACTGCGCCGTTGCCGGAAGCATCGCCAATGACGAACGATATCGGAACAACCAGATCGGACAGGTTAGTGCCGTCGCTCAGATCAGACAGCACGATGCCGGTCGTTTGGGCGTCGGCCACTCCACTCAAATTAACCGTGACGTCGCTTTCAGTGATGACGGTGTTTGCCACCGAGCCGCTGCCGGAACTAACGACCGCCGAACCGAGACTGACCGGTCTTTCAAAATGCAGGACGATCTGATGAGTTCCGGGGGATGCGCTGGTGCGACATTCGGTTTCGCCGAGCGAGAGATTAACGTCAAACGTGCCGGCCGTTCCATGCGTTTTGCGCGAAACAATACTAACGGGCAGGACCGGCAGCTTATACGCGAAAACGTCTTCGCGATTATTGAAATCCTCCGCGATGAGATTGGCCGCGCGGCTCGCCAGAAAAATCGTGCCGCCATTGGCGCTCCAGATTGGGCCGCCAATATGCACCGAATCTCCGGAGCCGCCGTTTCCACCGGTAGCCACGGTGCCCGGGGCCAGAGTTATCAGCCGGTTCCCTCCGCTGAACCGGTCGAACAGGTAAAGATCGCCATTCAAACCGTTGCGGTCGCTGTAGCCGGGCACCAAATCAGTCGAAGAACTCCAGAACGCGACGAAACGGCCGTCCGGACTAACCGATTGGTAGCCGTAGCGCGGCGCTTCGCCGGCCAGAGCATTGCCCGCCGCGGCGCGCTGCCCGAAAGCATGACTCACCAACGTGTTCGTGCGCGTGTCGCGGTCGAACAAGAAAACGTCCTGAAAAGTGTTGGTGTCGTTCTGCCCGGCTACCAGATTGGTTGCCGCGCTTCGATACGAAATAAATCGCCCATCGGCGCTGATCGAAGGATTGTAGGAAATATCGTCACCGGTTGTGGTCAGGCTGTTTTCCTGATGACTAACAAGCAGGTTCGTTCCCGCCGCGCGATCGAATAAAAACAGATCGTAATCTGCATTGGTGTCGGTTTGTCCGGACACCAGATTGGTCGAACCGCTGGCATAAACGATCCATCCGCCATCGGCGCTGAAAACCGGCGGATCCAGCGGCTCAGTGCTGCCGGCGTTGCCGTCACCGCTGGTCGAGACGGCGCCGAATTGATGATCCAACATTGCATTCGCGTTGGTTACCCGGTCGTAAAGGAAACAATGCTGCACCGAATCCCCGGTATTGTTCTGGCCCGGCACCAGATCGGTGGCGGCGCTGTAGTAGGCCACAAACCTTCCATCCCGCGAGATCGATGGCGCGAATGAATACTGTAGACCGGTTACGGTGAGGGCACTGCTGTTATGACTAACGAGCGCATTGATGCCGGTGGTCCGATCGTAAATGAAGACATCGCTGTCGGCATTTGAGTCGACCTGTCCGGTGACCAGATCCACTGCGAAGCTGGTGTAGGCGACATATCGTCCGTCGTCGCTGATAACCGGGAAGTTCGAGAAATCGCTTCCACTGAAGTTAGCGCCGGCCAAGGAATGACTCACCAGCGCAGTGGCGCCGTTCTGCCGGTCGAACAAATAGACATTCGCTACCCCACCGGCGTCGACCATTCCAGGGACGAGATTGGTGGCCAGGCTGGCATAAGTAATCCACCGCCCATCCCCGCTGATCTGCGGGGAATCGGAAACGTCATCGCCGGTTTGGTTCGTGGTCCCGGCTGCGCGCGTTACCAGTACCGTTAGGCCAGTCTGGCGGTCGCGCACGAAAATATCGTTCTTGCCGTTCGCATCCGACTGGTTCGCCACCAGATTGGTGGCTTCGCTCACAAAGACGACAAACCGGCCGTCGGCACTGGCATGTTGGCTGCCGCTGTTTCCGTTCGCGCTCATGGAAGCGAGATTGGCAGGGCGGAGGGACGCGCACTCGTTGCTGCCCGCAGCCCGATCGTAAATCATGACATCGGCCGAACCGTCCTGGTCATTGGCCACCAGATCGGTGGCCTGGGTGCTGAAGGCGACAAACATCCCGTCATCGCTTGGCAGCGGCAGAACTGATTGCTGATCGCCGCCGGCCGAGGGCGAGCCGGGTTTGCGGCTGACGAGTTGTATGGCAGACGTCGTTCTATCGAACAGAAAAACATCGCCTTTTCCCGACGATGACTGAGTTGAGATCAGATCGGTGGCTTCGCTGGTGAATGAAATGGTGTTGCCATCCCCCGCGATCTGTCCGCCGAAACTCCTCCCATTCGCACTCGCCGATACCGGTGAAGTGGCGCTACGCGAAACCAGCGCGTTGGAATTCGCTGATCGATCCCACACAAAAATGTCCTGCGCGTTATTGAGATCGTTGCCGACCAGGTCAACCGCGCTGCTCTGATACACAACGTAACGGCCATCGGCGCTGATTTCCGGATAAAGCGAGGCCCCGGTGCCGGCATTAGTTGGCGAACCGGCGTTATGACTAACGAGCGTGACATTGCCGGTCGCGCGCTCGTAGACAAAGACGTCCTGGTCCTGATTCACGTCGTTTCCGTTGGGAACCAGGTCGGTGGCCAGGCCGTAGAATGCCACGTAACTCGCGTCCGCGTTCAGCACCGGATAAAACGAACCGTTGTTTCCTGCGGTCGTGGCCGAACTCGACGAGTGACTAACCAGCACGCTGGTATTGGTGCTGCGGTTCCACAAAAACACCTGGTAACGGGCCGCGCTCTGCGTCTGCCCTGCGACAATGTCCGGACTATTGCTCATGAACGCCACGAACGCGCCGTCGCTGCTCAATACCGAGTTGAAGGTGCTGCCACCCGACGTAGTTAACGAGTCGCCGGCCCGGTGCGAAACCAGAGTGATGCTGTCACTGTCGCGATCCCACGAAAAAATAGCTGAGAAACCACCTTTCGCCTGTCCGGCGATCAGGTTCGATGCCGCGCTGGTGAAGGAAATGAATCGACCATCGAAACTGATCGTCGGATCGTATGAATTCGAGTCGGCGGCGGTGGTCGGTGCGCCGGGAACGTGACTCACCAGCTTGTTCTCGCCGGTCGTGCGGTCATAAACAAAAACGTCCGGGGTCGAGCGATGTGGTTCATCATCGACCTGGTTTGCCACCACATTTGTCGCAAACGTCCAGTAAACGACGTAGCGTCCATCGCCACTGATACAGGGCACGAACGACTCGGCGTTGGCGGATGTGTTTGACGAGCCGGCTGCGTGACTCACCAGCGTCGTCGTTTTCGTAACGCGATCGTAAAGATAGACATTGGTGGTCACCTGGTCCTGAACCAGGTTGGGAATCAGATTCTCCGACTGACTCAAGAACACGACGAAGCGGCCGTCGGCGCTAAACGCGCGCTGGTTCAACTGTTGCGACATGTTGGCCCCGGCGGTGGCCGAAGCCTGATTCGGGTCCGCGCGCGATATCAAATCGAATGATGCGTTTGCCGCGGAAACATTGGCCGTGTCCAGGCTGCCCATCACCAATATGACGATTGCCGACAGTGTGAATCGCTTCGTTCTTCCCATGGTAAAAGCGTTGAAAGTTAAGACTCGATTCGGACGCCACCCGGCATTTGGCCGGGGGTTGACTTCAAACCAGCGGCTTTGATCGGCGATTGGTTGACATCGAACCGCAAAGGCCGAAACCTCCGAAACGAAGATGCGAATTCTAATGATCAGCGCCGAAGGCCCGCCTTTGCAGCGAACCGGCGCACTTATCGATGTGATGAACGCGCTCCCGCGGGAGCTGCGCGAACGCGGCCACGAGGTCAGCGTCGTGCTGCCTCATTATAAAGAGATTCGCGAAAATACCGCTTTCCCGCAGGAAGAGACCGGTATCACCCTGAATATCCGGGTTGGCGAGGAGACGTATGTCGCGGAGTTCGTGGAAGGACACACCGAGGCCGGCGTCCAGTTGTTCTTCATTCGATGCGACCAGTTTTTCGATCGGCCCGGGATTTATGGGGAACACGGAAAGCCCTACCAGGATAACGCCGCCCGCTTCATCTTTTTTTGCAAGGCTGCGCTAGAACTCGCCCGGCGCCTCACTCCATCCATACAGATTTTGCACGTGCACGATTGGGCGGCGGCGCTGGTGCCGGTGCTGGTCCACGCTAATCATTTGCCGTTCGCCACTGTCCTAACGATTCATCATGCGGCCGAGCAGGGCAGCTTCTGGGGCCTCGATTTCAAGCTAACGAATCTGCACGAACGCTTCTTCACCCTGCGTGGCATCGAATTTTTTGGGCGAATGAATTTTCTGAAGGGCGGAATTCTCTATTCCGACCGAATCACAACGGTTAGTGAACATTATCTCCGCCAAATCCTAACCGAAGAAGGCGGCTGCGGACTGGAGGTGGTGCTGCGCGAAAACGCCCACAAACTCAGCGCCATTCTGAATGGCGCCGATTATTCCCGCT
>DATFCK010000253.1:0-9388 GCA_035253185.1 Chthoniobacterales bacterium
CTGATCAAGGCGATCCAGACCTTGAACCAGGTGACTCTCAACCAGGTCATCGAAAATCTGAACGCACTACGGCAGGGGAAGCCACCGCCATCAGGAAATGTCGGTCCCAGCCGGACCGCTCAGACCAGAACCGCGAAAGAAAAGGTGCAAGCGAGCAACGTCACTGACTCCGGCGCTAACCGCCCGGCAAAACCGACGAGGCCGGGCCAGTCAGACAAGCAACCTTCTTCAACCAGGACCGAAATGACGGGCGCAGCTTCGGCCTCAACTGACCACGCCGAGCTCTGGGAACAGGTTCGCGGCAAAATTCCAGCCCGCGGTTTCCTGCGCACGCTGGTTGACTCGTTAGTCGCGGTCGGCACTGAAGGACGCGCTTTCATTCTGGCCTATCCTCCCGAAGAAAAATCAACCATCGAAACCCTGACCAGTGCCAGCAACAAACGACAGCTCGAGACCCTGCTCAAAGACATTAGCGGACGCGATTGGACCGTTAAGTTTGAATCGCGCGAAGGATTACCGATTCGGCAAACTTCCGAAAAACCGGCAGCGGCACAGACGGAGAAATATAAGGACGACCCCTTGATTCAGGAAGCGTTGGAGATGTTCAAAGGAGAAATACGCTCCTGACAGGCATTTAGCGATTTAGCGATTTAACGATTTAACGATTCAACGATTCAACGAGGCCAAGCATGAACCTAAACAAATTAATGAAGCAGGCGCAGAAGATGCAGGAACAAATGGCCCGAACCCAGTCTGAGCTCGCCGAGAAAACGGTGGAAGTGGAAGCGGGGGGCGGCAAGGTCAAGGTGGTGGCGAATGGCGCCGGCGAAATCATTTCGATCAAGATCGACAAACAAATCGTCGATCCTAACGACGTCGAGTTTTTGGAAGAAGTTGTGTTGAGCGGAGTGAAGAGCGCAATCGAACAGGGCAAAGCGCTGGCCGAATCGGAAATGACGAAAATCACCAGCGGATTGGGAATCCCGGGATTGTAAGGGCGGGGCGATGTAAATCGTTGAATCGTTGAATCGGGAACGATTTAGCGAACAAGCGGAACCACGCTCCGCTGGTGTCGTTCGTAGACACAAACCTTATTAATTCCAAGCGCGGCCATCTTTTCCGCCAGACGCGGATAGTTCTCGCCCAACTGCGCGTAGGAATGGGCGTCGGATGCAATGGTAAACGGGATCCCCTTCTCCATCGCTAATCGAATGATCTCGTCGGAGGGGTAAAGTTCGTTAACCGGTTTCCGCCAGCCGGCGGTGGAAAGTTCAATCGCCAGATCGCGCGACCGGATGAAATCCAGTGTCTCGTTTACCAAATCTGCCATCGCGCGGTTAGGCCGGTGACCATGGATCTTGATCAGATCCAGGTGTGACAGGCAATCGACCAGCCCGGTTCCGGCGACTTCACGCACCCGGCGAAAATAATCTTCATATATCGAGTCGATTTCGCGTCCTTCAAACTGCACCGCGCCTTCGGGAACGCGGTCGAACATATCGGCCTGCTCGAGGTAGTGCACTGATCCTAAAACAAAATCGAGCTGGTCCCAATGGTGTTCCACCCATTTCCGGCCGTCTTCCGATGAAACCGGATCGTTATCCAATTCGATGCCCGCGCGAATTTTAAGGTCGGGATTGTTTTGTCTTAAACGATCCAGCTCATCGAAATCGATGCCTTCATGATAACGATCATGATCGGTAAATGCGATATCGCGCAGCCCAAACTTACGGGCATGATCGGCCCACGGTTGCAGGAGCTTCTGGGAGTAGCGCTGGACGCGATGGCCTTGGGGGTGCGAATGGTAATCGCTCAGCAGTGGAGTAATGGAGTGTTGGAGCGAGGGAGTATTAATATTCTCTGCCCCCATTACTCCGCTACTCCAACGCTGCTCATTGATTCGTCATGAACTTCTGGCGAATACGGAGCTCGGGATAGTTCGGAAAAAAAACTTCAACGATGAACACCTTGTCCGGGGCCAGCTCGCGGGTAGCTATAGTTTGCACGTATTCGACATGCTCCTCCGGATTAATCAGCACCGTCTCCGGTTTTTCAGTCACCGCGTGATTATCCGACCATTTCGTCAGAATGGTTTCGGCTGAATTGCGCAAATAAATCTCGATCCGTTGATCGGTCGGAAAATTGAGTTCGATGGTGCGCTTGCCGCGGTTGGTCAGAGTAACTTTGACCTCCATTTGCCGCGTTTCCGAAAGCTTGAGCGGATGGGGGCTGGTTTGAATGTCCAGCACCAGGCCGCGCAGACGCTGATCTTTGTACTGCGGCGTTTTCGGTGAAGAGGAGAAAGGATGGAAAACACGGTTGATCCAACCGCGTTTGGCCGGCGAACCCTGCCGCTCCGGTGCTGGCACAGCGTCCTCTGAAAAGAGCGGACCCGCCGCGAACAGCAACAACGTAAGCACCCCTGCCCCTGTTTTCATGGGTGGGCGTTAAACAGCAGACGTTGCAAATCCTGTCAAACCCTTTATCAATCCGCCATGTATCGGCTGTGGGGGATTGCCATTCTGCTGGTGCTTCCGCTTTCGGTCGCGCCGGCCAAAAAGAAGCATTGCATGGTGCGGGTTCATGCCGAAGCCAACCCGGCCGATACCGCCGTATTTTCCACGTCGGTAAAGGCGCAAGTCTCGGGTAAAGAAGTCTCCATCGAAAAGGTTGCCCGGATCACTGAAGACGATGTGGTGGCGTTTTATCCATATTCGTTAGGCAAAGGGCAATTCGGGGTGTTGCTGCAACTGGATGAACACGGCCGGCTCAGTCTTGATGCGCTAAGTGTCGAACGTCGAGGCACCTTTCTGTTTATCTTCATCAACGGTCGCGCGATCACGGAATTACAGATCGATAAACGGGTGACCGACGGCCAATTATACATTCCTTCGGGGCTCACGTCAGCCGATATCGCGTTGATGACGAAGGACTGGAAAGTGATCGGCGAAAGAAAAAAACGGCGGTAACAGAATGGATTACGTTTACCGCTGGCCCTGCTCGGCGGGTCGATTACGGGGCGGCCGGACATTCAGACAGATTCACCCAAATGATCTTGCCTCTTTCAGGGCAGTATCGATCTGTGCCCCGCTGTGGCTGATTGCCTGGGCCGCCATAATCTTTGCCGTTCCAGCAGCCTGCGGTGAGCAGATCAAGATTGTGCTGCCAACCGATAACGATGCTCTGTTTCGCGGCGGCGGGCCCGACTTCTACCAATATGTCGAGCGCGATTATAAAGGAGTAAAATCCACGCCCTGGGAGGGTGGCCAGTACGGTTTCGTGCGTGATCCGGTGGATACGAGCGCTGGAATTGTGTTCAGCCGGTTTCATGAAGGAATCGATATCCGTCCGGTAAGACGAGACGCGCGGGGCGAACCGCTGGACGAAGTTCGCGCCATCGCTGCCGGCAAAGTGGTGCATGCCAGTCACGCCGCCGGTTACTCCAATTACGGGAAGTATGTCGTGATCGAACATGACTGGGACGGCTCGAGCTATTACAGCCTGTATGGGCACCTCAGCGATATCGTCGTTAGTCCGGGCGCCACCGTAGCCGCCGGGCAAAAGATTGGACGCATGGGCCACACCGGAAGTGGAATCAACCTGGCCCGATCCCATGTTCACCTGGAACTGAACCTGATGCTAAACCGTCAATTCGACGGCTGGCATTCAACGTTTTTTCCTAACGAGCCTAACCGGCATGGAATCTACAATGGCCTGAACCTGGTGGGGCTCGACATTGCCCGGCTTTATCTCGCCCTGCAAAAGAATCCCGGGATGACGGTGGCCAATTTCGTGCGATCCGAACCGGCATTTTACACTGTGGCCATTCCGCGCTCGGCGCATTTCGAGTTGCCCAAACGCTATCCCTGGTTGCTGGCCAAAGAACCGGGCCCCAGCACCCAGTCCTGGCTGGTTTCTTTCGCGGCGTCAGGTCTGCCGGTGAAAATCGAGCCCAGTCCCAACGCGGTTTCTCAGCCACAAATCATGTGGGTCAAAAAAACGTCGGTTGATTGCCGGTATTTGACGCGCGGCGATGTGACCGGGCGCGGTTCCAGCGCGCGCCTGACCGATGCCGGAAAACGGCTAATGCGGCTCCTGATTTTCCCGGATTGATAGTGGGGCACCGGAGAACGTGATATGCTGTTAGTCCCCGCTCATGCCGAACCTCAGTCGTCGCCGTTTCCTGAAAATCACTGCGCTCTCGGTGCCGGCGATTGCCGGAGTTCATGCTTCGATAATTGAGCCGGCCCGTTTACAGGTCCGGCATTTCAAAGCTTCGCCCCAGGGCGGCTGCCGGTTTGTTCATTTCAGCGACCTTCATTATCGCGGCGATGCAAATTACGCGGGCGAAATCGTGCGAACGATTAATGATTTAAAGCCCGAGTTTGTTTGCTTCACCGGCGACTTGATCGAACAGAGCAAATTCGTGCCGGAAGCATTGAGTTTTATTCGCCAAATCGGTGCGCCGGTTTATGGCGCTCCGGGCAATCACGACTATTGGAGCCGGGCGTCGTTTACGGACTTTTATCAGGCATTCCGGCAAACCGGTGGCGAATGGCTGGTGGATCGCAGTCTGGTGTTGGCGCAGCACAATTTGGAGATTCACGGAATGGGCTGGGCTGGTATCCATGCTTTCAAACCGCCACAGGCCGAACGGCGGCTGCTTCTCGCTCATTATCCCGCAATGTCTGACACGTTAGGCAGGAAATTTGACCTTATTCTTTCCGGCCATTCGCATGGCGGACAAATTCGTCTCCCGTTTTATGGACCGCTGCTCATTCCGAAAGGAGTCGGCCGTTATGATCTTGGCCATTTTATGTCGCGATTCGGGCCGCTTTACGTCAGTGCGGGAGTGGGCACACTTTCAACGGTCCCGCTGCGCTGGAATTGTCCGCCCGAAGTCACGGTGGTGACGATCTGAACGGAGGGACGAGCTTGTCTCGTCCCATTAATTGCGGTGAATGCGGTGTTCTGGCGTCAATTTCACTTCAAAATAGTGGGACGAGACAAGCTCGTCCCTCCGCACGGCTACTGGGCCTAACAAGAGGTCGGTTTCCGCTGGGCCAGCGCCACGCCGTGCGGTATCGCACCCTTCACGAAACCGAGGCATTCCACCGCCCCGCTCGGTTTGCCGGGGAGCGCGATCACCAGCGCGGTATCCACTATGGCGGCGAGATTGCGCGAGATAATCGCGTTCGGCGTAATTTTCATCGATTCGGCCCGCATGACTTCACCGAACCCCGGAATTTCCACCCGCATAATTTCGCGAATGGCTTCCGGCGTTACATCCCGCTCAGCGATGCCGGTTCCACCGGTTGTTAGGATTAAACCACATCCCTGGGCGGCAAATGACCGAACTGTCTCCTGAATCTTTTTCACGTCGTCGGGAACAACCGCTTCAGCCAAAACCTGCCAACCGGCATCCTCCGCAAATTTTTTCACGGCCGGCCCGCCCAGATCAGCATAATCCCCGGCGCTGGCGCGATCCGATATCGTGATAATTCCAGCGACAATCTGCATTTTGTTAGCCACAGGTTTTCACAGATGAAACACCGATAAGCTCCGGCTTTATCTGGGTGGATCTGTGGGGATCTGTGGCTCCTCCTTTCTCTTCTCAACTAACCGCACTTCAGAGATCACCATCTGTTTATCGACCGCCTTGCACATGTCGTAGATGGTGAGCAGCGCGACAGATACGCCGGTTAGGGCTTCCATCTCAACACCGGTCTGGGCGACCGTCCGAGCCGTGCACGTCACCTCTGCCTGATTGGTTTGGAGGACGATATCGACTTCAACATTACTTAGCGGCAGCGGGTGACACAGCGGAATGAGGTCGGCCGTTTTCTTGGCCGCTTGAATTCCGGCAATGCGCGCGGTCGCCAGCACATTGCCTTTCCCAACCGCATTGCGCTCGATCAGATCAATCGTCTCCTCGGAAAGCGATATCTTGCCGGACGCTACGGCGCTCCGGGCCGACGATGGTTTCGCCGATACATCAACCATCCTGGCGGAACCATCGGCCCCAACATGTGAAAGCCGTTTCATTTGATCACCCGTTATTCGTCATTCGTCATTTGAATTGGTCATTCCGGCGCGGAACGCCGGTCATCCCCCGATGGCGATCATCTTGCGTCCGGGCTGATAGTTTTCGCGGAAATCGTGTTGCTGTGGTTTTCGGTCGACCACGTCCAGAAAGAATTGTCGGAGCTGCCCATCCGTGGCGCCGGCTCTCAGCGGTGAAAGAATATCGAACTCTAACGCGCTACCCAGACAGGGCCGCAGTTTACCGTCGCAGGTCAGGCGAAGTTTGTTGCAGCTTTCGCAGAAGTGCAGGTTCGTCATCGCCCCAATGAATCCGAGCCGCTGGTTCCGGCCCGGCAGCTGATAGTATGAGGCCGGACCGTTAGTCCGAAACGACGGTTCTGGAATGAGTGCTCCATAATGCGATTCAATCAATCGTTTGGCATGCCCTACCGCCATGAAGTTCTCGTCGCTAAGCACCTCGTTCGTGCTCACCGGCATCAACTCAATGAACCTCAGAATCAGCTTACGCTCGGCCGCAAACTCGATCAGGGGAAGAAGCTGGTCTTCATTTTTGCCGCGCATTAGCACCGTGTTCAACTTGATCTGCGGAATCCCGGCCTCTATCGCGGCGTCGATCCCGGCAATAACATCGGGCAGAAAATCGCGGCCGGTAATCCGGGCGTAAAAATCGCGATCCAGAGTGTCGAGCGAAATGTTGATCGCATTCACGCCTGCGTTCCGCAGCGCCGCCGCAGTCGACCCGCCCGATTCCGCCTTACGCGTCAGCAAGGTGCCGTTAGTCGAAATGCCGAGATCGCGAATACCCGGAATTTGGGCCAGTCGCTGCACGAAATTGAGCACGCCGCGACGAGTGAGCGGTTCGCCGCCGGTTACTCGCACCTTTGAAACTCCGAGTTCGACAGCCACCGCGATGACTCGCAACATCTCTTCAAAACTTAGAATACCTTCGCGCGGTAACCATTCATGAAGCTCGCCCGGCATGCAGTAGGCGCACCGTTCGTTGCACCGATCGGTGATCGAGACTCGCAAATACGAGATGCGGTGACCGTAGCGATCTTCCATGCCTAGTGTTGTGTAGCAGGTATGACTTGCCAATAGCCGCAAACAGTTTGGGCGAATTTCAAGAAGCAAGCGAAGCGCCTGTATCCGTTGTGATACTGGCCGAGCGAGCGACGCCGAAATTCCCCCAAAGAACTGCGGCCTGAAAGGTCGAGTTGAAAATGGTCCGGCGCCCGCGTTGCTCCTCGGTCACAGGTCCAAAGGGACATGTTTTCTCGTCGCGCCTTGGCGGCAGACCATTTTGAACTCAACGATTGGTCAGTCATACCTGCTACACAACACTAACTGCAACTTTAAGTTTAACGCCGGGTTCAATCAAGGCGGCGACACACACACAGCTGCTGCGTAGCTCTGGAACGATATATTTATGATGAATGGCAAAACGTTTACGAACCGTTTGGCGCTCGCCGCTTCGACGGGCGCTTTGTTGATTCTGGCCGGATGCTCCACGGTCGAACACCGGATCAGCGAAAACCCGCAGTTATTTCAAACACTCCCTGCCCGCGACCAGGAACTGGTTAGTCGAGGCCAAATTCGGACAGGGATGTCGCAGGACGGGGTCTGGCTGGCCTGGGGTAGAGCCGATGCCCGAGTGGCCGGAGCCATGCGCGGCCAGCAAACCGAGACCTGGGTGTACACCACTACTACCAGTGTTCCGAGTTATGGCTATGGCTACGGCGGATACTGGGGACGTCCCTTCGGACCCTGGGCCTATGGGTTAGGCTACAACGGCGTGATTCGTACCCGACATGGTCATCGATTCGCATTTTTCGGTAATCCGTATTACGACCCATTTTATTATCCGTTTTTTGAGACGGTCAGCTATCCCTATAAGACCGTAACTTTCGCGAACGGGCGAGTAGTGTCGTTCCAATATCTGGTCGGCCCTTACCGCTGACGGGTCGCGTCACTTAACGCGCCGCCGGCCGGAGTGGTATCAAAGGGGGCAAGGCGTCTGCGTACGCCGCATTGCCAGCGCGGCTGATTTAACGATACTTCGCACATGGCCTACCGCTCCTTTCGGCAATTCCTGGAGGCGCTCGATCAGGCCGGCGAATTGAAACGTGTCTCCATTCCGGTCGATACCGACCTGGTTATCAGTGAATGGGCTAATCGCGAGATGAAATCTCCGGGTGGCGGTAAGGCATTGTTATTTGAACAACCTGTGGTTAACGGCAGGACGTCAAAGTTTCCGGTCGCGATCAACACCATGGGCTCCGACAAACGGATGGCCATGGCGCTGAAGGTCAACGGAATCGAGGACATCGCCCAGGAGATTCAACTGATTCTAAAGGCAAAGCCGCCGACCGATTTGCGCGAAGGCTGGAGTTTGTTGAAACAGGGGATTCATCTGCTGCATGCGCGGCCCAAACGAGTGCATGAGGCACCGTGTCAGGAAGTGGTGCAGATACTGGATGCTGGATATTCGATACTGGATAAAGACAGCGCGGCGACGGATCCAGGATCAAGGATCAAGGACCCAGCATCTGGTGAATTTACCCTTAGCGATCTGCCGATACTCAAGTGCTGGCCTAACGATGGCGGCAGATTTATCACGCTCCCGAATGTGCACACTCGCGATCCGGAGAGCGGCGCCAGGAACGTTGGGGTCTATCGGATGCAAATTTTTGACGAGCGCACCACCGCCATGCATTGGCAGGTGCACAAGGTCGGGGCCCGCCATGGCAAAACCTATTATCAGCGCGGGGAACGGATGCCGGTAGCGGTGACGATTGGCGGCGATCCGGTTTACACTTTCGCGGCCACCGCTCCTCTGCCCGACGGGTTGGATGAAATTTTGTTCGCCGGATTTTTACGACGCAAATCCGTGGAACTGGTTCGGTGTAAAACAGTCGATATCGAAGTGCCGGCTGATTCGGATTTCGTGCTGGAAGGTTACGTTCAACCGGGTGAGATGCGCCCGGAAGGACCGTTTGGCGATCATACCGGTTTCTACACCGCGGTGGAAGATTATCCGGTATTTCACCTAACCGCGATCACTCACCGCCGGGACGCGGTGTATCCAACCACCATCGTCGGCATTCCTCCGATGGAGGATTATTATTTGGGTAACGCCAGCGTTCGAATCTTCCTGCCGGTGTTCAAAATGAACTTCCCGGAGATCGTGGACATGACCTTGCCGCCGGAAGGGGTGTTTCATAACCTGGTGTTCGTCAGCATCCGGAAACAGTATCCCTACCAGGCATTCAAGATCATGCACGGGCTTTGGGGCATGGGACAGATGATGTTCAGCAAATACATCATCGTGGTCGATGAAGATTGT
>DATFCK010000254.1:0-9246 GCA_035253185.1 Chthoniobacterales bacterium
TGGGACCGCAACCTCCACGCGCCTAAAGTTTTGGGGAGTTCGAGGATCCATTCCCGTCCCCGGTCCGGAAACCCTCCGCTACGGCGGTAACACCACCTGCGTTGAAGTTAGGGCGGATAACGAAATCATCGTGCTCGATGCCGGCACCGGCATCAGGGCGTTAGGCACCACCCTCGAAAAAGAATTCGGCGGACAGCCGATCAAAATCTCGCTGCTGATCACGCACATGCATTGGGACCACATTCAGGGGTTCCCATTCTTCCTGCCGTCGTACAACGACAAAAACCAAATTCGCATCTATGGCTACGACGGCGCCGAAGCCGGCTTGCGCGACATTCTGATTGGTCAGATGGCTACGCCGTTCTTTCCGGTGCGCCTGGATGATCTCCCCGGGCGGATCACCATTAAATGTCTGGACAAATACGAATTCAAAATTGGCAAGGTTAGAATTCGGGCCCAGGTGATGAATCATCCCGGGGTTTGCGTTGGTTACCGGCTCGATACTTCCACCGCTTCCATCGCTTTCCTGCCGGACGCGGAGCCTTACGACAGCTTCAAGCTACACGCGCCCCATCATCGTCTGCTTAGCCCTGAACAAACTCAGGCCCGCGCTGAAAAAGGTCGGGCCGAGCTGGTGGAATTTTTGCACGGAGCCGATGTGTTGATTCTGGATGCGCAATACACCGACGAAGAATACCGCTCGCATATCGGTTGGGGGCACGGCTCACTCAGCACCGCAGTCGCTCTGGCCGCGGACGCCGACGTCAAGAAATTGATTTTGTTCCATCACGATCCAATCCATAACGACGCCATGATCGACAAAATGGCGATGATCGCTAAAACGATCGCTCAGAATTCCGGAAAACAATTGGCGGTGGAACCGGCCCGCGAAGGCGATGAGCTGGTTCTTGGTGGAAGGCTCACCGCAAGCAACGGTTCGGGCAGCAAAAAGAAAGAGACTGCAAAACAACTGCGTTAAACAGAAGGGCCGATCGGTCGGTCGCCCAGCCGCCATTCCGGCTCGGACGAGCGAGACAAACCAGCGCATTTGAGGTTCGTTCTACCGGTTGCGAAAAGCAGCCGAACTACTATTTTTAGAACCCGTCCGGTCGAAGACTCGCCGCGGAGAGCTCCGGACTCATCATTGCCTCGTGGTGTAACGGTAGCACCAGAGATTCTGGATCTCTTTGTCTAGGTTCGAATCCTAGCGAGGCAGCCACGTAAATTTCTCAAACACCTCACGTGGCTTGACCATTTAGTCACACAAAAACCGCGTGAGACGATGTCTTTTACGCGGTTCGAGTCCTAGCGACGCAGGACTCAGATTAATCTTCTTCCCAACAATTCTGTTGGTGATTCTGGCCCGGCTTCGCTACATAAGCGCCTCATGCGCCGCGGCGATTACTTGGTTTGGGGATTGTTTGCGGCGGCGAGTGCAGCCGGTCTGGCCACCCATGAAATGTGGCGGGATGAACTTCAGCAATGGATGATCGCGGTCGATGCCGAGAGCATCACCTCGCTGCTCGCGAATGTGCGCTACGAGGGTGTTCCGCCGCTGTGGCATCTTTTCTTGTTCGGCTTGAGCCGGCTCACCCCGAATCCGGCGAGTATGCAAATCGTTCAATGGCTGATGAACGTGTCGGCGTGCTATCTGATTTTACGGTTTGCTCCTTTTGAAAAGTACCAGCGTTATCTGCTTTGTTTCAGTTATTATTTGTTGTTTGAGTTCGGACAAATCGTGCGGCCGTACTCGGTCGTGCCCTTGCTCTTGTTAGGGGTGCTTACCGCCGCCAGCCATCTAAAACGTCATCAAAGCGGTGTAATCGCCACCGGCATTACTCTGATCGGTCTAACAAGTTTATACGGATTAGTTCTGGCCCTGGCTCTCGCCACTTATTTTTTTATTCTCCAGGAACGCGTCACCTGGAAAAAAATATTTTCCGCCCTCCTGATCATAGCACTTGCGGTGGTCGTTCTGGTGTCGATGCGAGTGCCGGCCGACGCTTATCGGCGTGAGTGGATCACAAGTTTTTCTTTAGAGCGGCTACTGCAGGTCCTTTACAGTCCGATTTGGGCGCTTTTCCCGATTCCGGCATTTCGCTACGATTTTTGGGAGAGCAATATTATTAAGGATTGGGCACTGACCCACCGGGATCATTGGGGAGTTGCACTCATCTCGGCCGTAACCTTGATCGCTGGAGGCGCCTTTTTCATTTTGGGGAAAATCCTTCACTCGTTACCGAAAAAAACCCTGTTCATTTTCGTTTTCACGACCGGTGCGATTTTATTTATTGGATACTTCAAATTTTACGGAAGCCTTCGCCATTGGGGTTGTATCTTTTTGGCCCTGCTGGCGAGTGTCTGGCTGGCCGGCCCGTTCCTTCAGCAACGGGCAAAGATTTATTTCACCATGTTTCTGGCTTTGAACGCTGCTCTCGGTATTCATGCCTGGGCCAGCGATTTAATTTACCTCTTTTCGCCGGCCAAAGCAGCCGCGTCATTTATTCAGAGAAGTGAATGCAATCGTTACCCGCTGGCGGGTTCGCGCGATGCGGTGGTTTCGGGAGTAAGCGCGTTTCTAAACCGCCCCATGTTTTACGCTGAAGCAAATCAAACGCGACGATTCATCGTTTGGACGCGCGATAGTAAGAAAATCTTGCCGAAGAATGAAGTGGCAGACCGGATTGAAAAACATTTTCGCAGCATAAACAGTCCCCGCTTTTGTTTTCTGGCCACAGAAGATTGGGACATTGCTCCCAAAGGTTGGTCGATGAAACGGGTGGCTGATTTCAGAGTGTCTCTTTGTCCCGACGAAAGATTTTCAGTCTACGACGTCTCGCTTGAGTGAAGATCCCTTCGGGGAGAATCAATGGGACGAGACGAGCTCGTCCCTCCGTGGGTCAGTTCACGCGCTTTCGGGACTTTCCGTTTTGCGGCCGCGCCGTCGTTTGAAAAAGTCCTGCAGTATCGCGGCGCATTCGTTCTGCATAACGCCGGAGCTGATGTCGCAGCGATGATTCAGTGCCGGCATTTGCAGGACGTTGATGATGCTGCCGGCCGCGCCGGCGCGTTCATCGGGACAACCAAAGATAACCCGATGCACCCGGGCGTGGACCAAAGCGCCCGCGCACATAACGCAAGGTTCTTTGGTGACATAAAGGTCGCAATCGGTTAGGCGCCAGTCCCCCACCGCTGCTTCCGCCTGAGTTAGCGCCAGCATCTCGGCATGGGCGGTCGCGTCTTTGAGCATCTCCACCTGGTTATAGGCGCGTGCGATGACCCGCCCGCCGCGTACTACCACCGCCCCCACCGGCACTTCTTCGGCCGCATACGCCTTTTTGGCCAGGCGCAGCGCCTCTCGCATGAATGCGGAATCGCCGCCAGGTGATGTTTCGGTAAAAGACGCAGTCATATTGTCGAAAGGTAGCGCGATTGACCCCAATCGCCATGGCGGTTCAGTGAACCGCCGCTACCACAGATAGCGCAGAGATTCGCATTGCAAAGGTGCGGCGGAATTGCCACTCTCACCGCGTGAAAAGAGGTCTGGGGTTTTGTTTGGTGCTCCTTTCGATTAACTGCGCCCACGGCCAGGATCAGGAGCGCAAGCTCGTCGATCGCATCATGAAACCGGATATGACCCTCGAGAACGACGCCCAGAATAAGAAGTTTACCGCCGACCGTACCTCCGTGCACAAAAAAGCGCATGTCGGCACGTTTAATTTCCAGCAAAAAGCGGCACCCAAACAATACCGAAGAACACGCGACTTCTCCGCCCAACAATTCAACTCCCACCAGTTCAACCAAACCGATCACGCGGTGGCTAACAATCTATCGGGAAAAAAATCATCGACTGCCTCTTATTCTGAAGCAGCGAAAACCTCGGCGACCCGCACCGCTCGCGATCAGAACAAAAGTCGCACCTCGCGCGATTACGCCGGGACACGGCCGTATCTCGAACAAGGCAAGAGCCAGAAGTCGCTAGATCGGAAGAACAAGCCGATGACCATCGACGAGGTGCGGGAGCTGTTGAACAAAAACAAATAGGTCCGCAGTGGAGATGAACCGCGGATTGCGCGGATATCGCGGATGGCCATGGGAAAGAAAATAGTTCTCTCCTGAATCCGCGTGAAGCTTTGGATTCGGTGCCCGGCATTTGAAACGAGCTTTGGATTTTGAGAAATCCGCGTAAATCCGTGTAATCCGCGGTTAAAACTTCGGTTGCGGCTTTGCCGCTCTGGGTAATCCGCGTCCCAGTTTTGGTCTGTGGCAAACGCTGGCCAACGGCAAAATCAGTGCAACCATTAGCCTTCTATTATGATCGCACCGGATGAGGCCCTGGCCGCTCTGAAGACAGGTGCGGCTCAAATTATCAGCGAGGCTGAGCTGCGCGAAAAGTTAGCGTTGGGTCGCCCGCTTCGGGTCAAGCTCGGAGTCGATCCGACTTCCGCTGATATCCATCTTGGCCACAGTGTCGTTCTGCGAAAGCTTCGCCAGTTTCAGGACCTGGGACATCAAGCGGTTTTGATTATCGGGGATTTCACCGGAATGATCGGCGACCCGAGCGGCCGTTCCGCCACTCGCCCCCAGCTCAACTACGAGCAAGTCACGAAAAATGCCGAGACCTATCGGGAGCAGGCATTCAAAATCCTGGATCCAGCGCGCACTGAATTGGTCTGCAATGGCGATTGGTTTCGAACCATGTCATTCGAAGATGTAATCCGCTTAAACAGTCGAGTCACTCTTCAACAAATGTTGCAGCGGGAAGATTTTCATGAGCGCGTCAAAACCCAGCAGGCCATTCGTGCCCACGAAATTCAATATCCAATCATGCAGGGTTGGGATTCGGTGATGGTCAAGGCAGACGTTGAGCTCGGGGGCACCGATCAGCTGTTTAACATTCTGGTCGGGCGCGACTTCCAGAAAGAGGAAGGCCTGCCCCAACAGGTGGTATTTCTGCTTCCCATACTGGAAGGACTGGATGGCTCCATGAAAATGAGCAAAAGCCTGGGTAACTTCGTCGGCGTTAACGAGCCGGCCGACGAGATGTTCGGAAAATTAATGAGCATCTCCGACGAACTGATGGCGCGCTATTATCCGCTGCTGCTTCACCGCGAGTTGGCGAAGACGGATCATCCGCTGGAAGCGAAAAAGCGGCTGGCATTCGAGATCGTTAGGACCTATCACTCGCAGGCCGCGGCCCAGGCGACGCTGGAGGAATGGAACACCCGCTTCAGCCAGAAACGGCTGGATGACGCGCACCTGCCGGCAGTTAGTCTGTCCGGCAAGACGGATCTGGTCAGTGCCGTCACCAGGGTGTATGCCGACGCTTTCCAGCTGAACAAATCGCGCGCTGAAGCGAGCCGGTTGATCAAACAAGGCAGCGTCCAGCTCGACGGCGAAAAGATTCTCGATCCGAAAGCGGAATTGGCATTTAAATCAGGACAGATCTTGCGACTTGATAAAACGCACGCGGTGCGGATTGCCTAGCTTGGGGAGCACAGGCTGCCAGCCTGTTATCGTCAGCAGATTGCCGACGAGTCGCATAGCGAGTTCTTCCGAAGTTCGTCCAGGCAAGCTGCCTGGACCAACAGGCTGGCAGCCTGTGCTCCCCAATCAAAAAAAAGAGCACGCAGCGATAGGCTGCGTGCTCTCGTATTCTACGGTATTGCTCGTTAAGCGGCCGCCGGTTCAAACATCGGCAGAATTGGCGCGTGCTCCACGTATGGCGCCGCAATCCCTTCAAAGTGTGCGCGAATGCTGCGCAATTCGGCGTTTACAAAAGCATCAACGAAATGAAGGCGGCGATCCAGCCAGGCAAACAGCTTGTTCTTGATCTCATAATGCACCGCTAACGTGATTTCGGTGCAGTTGGGCCGGATCTCCGAGAAATCAACCAGCCCCATCAAGTCGATGTTTCCGCCAACCGACTCAAACGCCATTTCATCCGGCGTTTCGCTGTCCACCGCCAGCAACACGGTGCGCGCTTGAAACCCAAACGGACCTCGAAAGCTAAAATCCACCGTTTTCGACGACGTCACCGTCGCTTTGGTCACCATCACGAACTGACGGCGATAGGATTGAATGCTGGAAAGGCGGGCTTTGCTCTCAGCCAGCGGCTGACTCATGTGAAGTGTCTTTTGTAGGAGCATAATGTGTAGGGTTTAAATATTTGTCTGAACCCTTTAGCAACGGCGGTGCCAGGGCTTTTTCCCTAGGTAAAGCCCTGAAAATCAGCCACCGGGGTGTCAAATATATTTACAAATGTGTCAGAAGCGTAGACACATCGACCGTTACACAGCGGCGAGGACGAATACCCCGCTCTGGCACGAAATCCGGGGTTTAACAGCCGCCATTAAGTTCGACAACAGCCAGCCGAAAACGTTCAGACTGACGTTCGAAACAGTGGCCGGGATGCACCCAAGATTGTCGCTTTTAGCCCGGCCTGAGCTGCCAATTCGCTTCACCTTGCGCGCCGAGATCCGCACCGCAGGCATTCCAATCTGCCTGCGATTCGGAGCTCGAAATTCAGGTTCAAGGCCTTCGAAATTCAAGGCCCGGCGCCTTGTCACCGCTTATCGCGATTGCCAACTGCGCACCTTGCCCAATCACCCTAAGCCGCCCGAGCGCGCCGTTGCTCGATCGTTTGCATCATCGAACGGAAGATCTTCGTTCCGTCGGCGCTCCCGAGCCGCGCTTCAAACGCCCGATCCGGATGCGGCATTAGTCCGAAAACATTGCCCTGCCGATTACAGATCCCGGCGATGTTTTCGATGGAGCCGTTAGGATTGGCTTCCGGCGTGACCCGGCCTTGAGCGTCGGCGTAACGAAGGATTACCTGATTGTTGTCATTCAACTCCCGCAGGGTGGTTGGATCGGCAAAATAACAACCTTCGCCGTGCGCGATCGGAAGACGCAAAAGCGAGCCCTGGGAACATCCGTGAGTAAAGGCCGAGTCGGGCACTTCTACCCGAGTGGTCACGAATTGACAGACAAATCTCAGGGAACGATTTCTCACCAGCGCACCTGGTAACAGACCGGCCTCACAAAGAACCTGAAAACCATTACAGGTGCCCAGCACCAGTTTGCCGGCCCGGGCATCATCAATCACCGCTTGCATGATGGGCGAAAACCGGGCGATTGCGCCGCAGCGCAGGTAATCGCCGTAGGCAAATCCGCCCGGCAAAACAATCGCATCGAATTGGTCTAACGACGTATCCTTGTGCCAGACATATTCCGCTTTCAGGCCGGGAATGCTGTTTATCGCGGCAATGCAATCCTGGTCACAATTCGATCCTGGAAACTGGATGACGGCAAACTTCATTGCAGCCAAACATTAACACCCGCCTCGGCATAAAGCTACCGTCCAGCCCGGGCAGATTTTCGCAGATTCAGACGCAAGCCCCTACGATATCTGAGCTAAATCGACCTGCCTTATTTGCTCGCTGCTAACCGGGCGACGCGTTCTTCCTCGTGATAATCGTTCACCACCAGACAGGCATGAATGATTCCGGGAATCCAACCGAGCAAAGTCAGCAGCAGACTGAGAAAGAAGCTCGCCAGTCGACCGGTTAACAACACCGCGATCGGAGGCAAAACGATGCAGAAAAAATAACGAAGTGCTTTCATAAATCCCCACAACAGATTAGCCACAGATTAGCACAGATTTTCACAGATGAATCACAACCCGCGTCGAAATCTACGTACATCTGACTAAATCTGTGGCGTGAATCACTTTTTCTTTAGTTCGTAATCCTCGATTACCGGATTGGAGAGCAAGTCGCGACACAAGCCATGTAAGCGCTGTTCCAAATCGGCGCCGTTACCTTCGATATCAATCTCCATGTATTTGCCGATCCGGACACTCCGCACCTCCGGCATACCCAGATGATGCATGGCGTCCCGCACGGCGGCGCCCTGCGGATCCAGCACAGCCTCTTTCGGTTTCACCACTACGTGCACTTTCATTCCGACCAATATTGACCCTCTTGACCGCTCAACAAGCGCGCTTTTTGCCTTGGAAATTTGGATGTTCGGGTGTCCTTGGGTCATATGCGTCCGTGACCGTCGGGAACGTAGCAAAAGGACGCCTGTCTTAGACTGGCGCGGCTTTACGATCCTCCCCCTTCAGCGGAAGGTGCGGTCACATGGCCAGCACAGCCCAACCAGATTGGCGAATTCCGGCCGCATGGCTGACCCTGTGCGTTATTTGGAGTTCCACCTGGCTCGTCATAAAGATCGGGCTCCGCGATCTGCCGCCAGTTTCATTCGTTTCCATCCGATTCCTGATAGCGGTTGCCGTTCTGGTAGCGGTGTCGCTTGGTCAGGCCGCGCTGTTACCAAAACGCAAATCGGACTACGCAGTTCTCGCCTTCACCGGACTGCTAATGTTCGGATTCAATTATCCGCTGCTGTTCTGGGGCGAAAAATATGTGTCGTCAGGATTGGCGGCTGTTCTGCAGGCCAGTATCCCCATCTTTGGTATGATTTTCGCGCATTATCTCTTACCCGACGAACCGGTTCGATGGCAACGCATGTTAGGCGCAATCGTCGCACTGGGCGGAGTTGCCCTGATCTGCGGCCGCTTGTTCGAGCACGGCGGATGGCTGGCATTTTGGGGCGGCCTCGGAATTGTATTCGGCGCCGCCAGCGCCGCATTTTCAAACGTCATTCTCAAGCGCCGCGCCATCGAACTGTCCCCTGCCATGCTCGCCGCCTGGCAAATGTTTCTCGGCATCATCCCGCTTGTCGTTCTCGGATTCATTGTTGACGGCAATCCGGTGAACTTTCATTGGAGTGCCACCGCCTGGTTCTGCCTTTTGTATCTGGCCATCATCGGATCGGCCCTGACTTTTCTGCTGCTCTACTGGCTGTTGCCGCGAATGACGGTCACA
Source organism: Chthoniobacterales bacterium (assembly GCA_035253185.1). Lineage (GTDB taxonomy): Bacteria > Verrucomicrobiota > Verrucomicrobiia > Chthoniobacterales > UBA10450 > DATFCK01. The sequence goes on from DATFCK010000254.1 coordinate 8,892, forward strand.
AATCTGCAAACCATTTCGCTAATTACTCCCCCCGGCGCGGTCGCATTTGGCTGGTTGTTAGGCGGGGAAACCTTTTCAGCATCATTTCTGGTCGGCTCCTGTTTTGTGTTGATCGGCGTGTGGATGATCTTCCGTAAACTTCAGGAGCACGCGGCGGCGGCTGTTGGTGAATCGGCCCGGATCGCCGGGCCACGGGCATGAGGACAGATTTTTCCGAACTCGCCGAGCGATTACACGCGCATGCGCGAGTTCTTTCCCCCCATCTAACCAAGCACCCGGAAGTTGTCATCTCGAGCGCAGTCGAGAGACCTCGCCTACTTGGGTGACAAGTTCCGCATTTGAGAGATCCCTCCAC
>DATFCK010000255.1:0-4522 GCA_035253185.1 Chthoniobacterales bacterium
GGGAGCTGTTTCGATTTCGTATGCGGGACGGAAAAATCCCACCGGCGGGACGGCGCGCCTATTGGCTCTCCGAATCCAAAAGTTGTAACACGTTGAACCCGTTGATGAAACGACTCGTCACCGAGGCCTGGCACAGGCAATGCAACGCGCCGCAGATAAGACCCGTGAAGTTTTTGATTCCCGCCGTGATTATTCGGCTCGCCGGATTTCTGATTCCGGTGGCGATTGCCCACGCCGCTGAAATCCGGTGGAAGCCTAACGTTTCCAGTGACGTGGCCGGTTGGAATCAAAAGTCGGCGATAAAGTGGATGGCAATATGTGGAAGTCGGAAGGAAGACTGGATCAATCGGATCATGGAACTTTCGGACGGTTCCATCCTGGCTACGGGCTACATCGACCGTGACGACAATGCCAAAGCGCCTGACTGGACCGCGATTTCGCTGAGATTCACGAACGACGGAAAACTTGCCGACAGTCACGCGTTCGGCGGTTCGGGCGTTGATGCGGCATGGGCGGCCCGCGAGCTGCCGGATCACAACATCGTGTTTGGAGGATTTTCGTCGAGCGAATCCTCCGGAGGATGGGATGCCTATCTGGCCCTCGCCGACTCAACCGGGAAAATCGTTACCGAGCGGCGTTTCGGTGGCGACAAGGACGATCGCGCGACCGACGTGTTAACGGCTAATGACAATGCGTTTCTGCTTATCGGCGAAACGCGCAGTATTGGAGCGGGTGAACGCGATGTGTTCCTGGTCAAGACTGACCGGCAGGGAAATGAGATCTGGCGGAAAGCGTTAGGCGGGCCTGAAACCGATCGGGCATTTGCCGGCGTCGAAACCAAGGAGGGCAATTTTGCGGTGATTGGCGCTACCGGCAACGATGACAAACATGGCGGCCTGGTGTTGACAGTCGACCAAGAGGGCAACCAGCTTTGGCGAACCGTTATCTCGGGTGATAAAAATGTTACCCCGCATTTTGTGAATCTGCTTCCGGACGGGCGAATCCTGGTCATCGGTTATACCGACAGCTGGGGCGCGACCGTGCATGATTACTTTGTCGCGACGATATCGTTAGGCGGGAAAATCGAAAAAATTCAAATGCTGGGCGGGAAGGATGACGACCGGGCGATGACGAGCTTTTTGTCGAAAAGCGGCCACACCTGGATGATTGGTTACAGCAAGAGTTTCGGCGCCGGGAAATGGGACATCCTGATCGCACAGGTTGGCCCGGATGGAATGTTTGCGCCGGAGGTAATCGCCATCGGCACACCGGAGGATGACAATGGGACGAGCATTGCCGAGGCGCGCAACGGTGATCTCCTGGCCGGCGCCTACACCACCGCGCCCAGTCATGGCAAAGAGCCGCCCGATCTAATGGTAATGAGGCTCGACCCAAAGCAATTGCAGCGAACGAAACAAGGCCTAACGATTAAAACAGTTCAATAGCATTCAATGGCAAAAACCGAAGTAACGATCAACGGAACCAGGCACAGCGTCGAAGCGGACGACGACACCCCGCTGCTGTGGATTTTACGGGATACCCTGGGATTGACCGGCACAAAATTCGGCTGCGGAGTGGGGGTTTGTGGCGCCTGTTCGGTGCTGGAAAACGGGGAAGCGGTGCGATCGTGTCAGGTTCCGTGCTCGGACTTGGCCGGCCGCACCTTTGTCACCATCGAAGGACTTTCACCGGATGCTTCGCATCCGTGTCAGAAGGGATGGCTGGAGGAAGAGGTGGTGCAGTGCGGTTTTTGTCAGCCCGGAATGATCATTACCGCCTGCGGGTTGTTGAAATCGAAACCGAATCCGACTGACGCCGATATTGACGCCGCAATGTCGGAATCGGTCTGCCGCTGCGGAACGTATCCGCGGATGCGCAAAGCGATTCGCCGCGCGGCCGAGGTCATGCGCTCGAAAGGTAACCCATGATCGCGTCGCGGCGCACTTTCCTCAAAACCGCGGCGCTGAGTGGCGCGTCGCTGGTCATTGGGATCAAGGGAACGCGTTTGGTTAATGCTGCCAGCCAGGCCGCCGGCACGGCCTTTCAACCGAGCTCCTGGATCCGGATTGATCCGGATGGACTCGTTAGTCTAACGATCGGTAGAACGGAGATGGGACAGGGAGTCCGCACCTCACTGGCCATGCTGCTGGCCGAAGAACTCGAGGCCGATTGGACTCGGATCAAATTGGTGCAGGCAAAACCGTCCCCTGGTTCGGATCTCGGAACCGGAGGCAGCGACAGTATTCGGAGCGGATGGAAAACTCTGCGTCAGGCGGGAGCAGCTGCTCGCGAGATGCTCATCAGCGCAGCCGCGGCGCGCTGGAAAGTAGACCGCGAAACGTGCACCGCTTCTCACGGAAAGGTCGTTCACGCTTCGAGTGGGCGAACGTTAGGCTACGGTGAACTGGTTAATGACGCCGCCAGGTTGCCGGTCCCGGAAAAGCCGCCGCTCAAAGCGAGGGAAAAATTCAACATCATCGGCCGGCGCACTGCCCGGATCGACGGACGCGACATCGTTACCGGCAGGGCGCGTTATGGAATCGACACAAAAATTCCGGGCATGTTATACGCGTCGCTGGAGCGTCCGGCCTGGAACGGCGCAAAGTTGAAAAAAATGGATGAGGACGGCGCTCGGGCGGTTAACGGCGTTCGCTCCATTGTGAAGCTTCCCGGGGGCGGTGTCGCAATCGTGGCCAGCAATACCTGGGCGGCGATCAAGGGACGCGCCGCGCTTTCCGTGGAGTGGGACGCTGCTGCGCCTAACGAGGCGTTTGATTCGGATGCGCACGTCAAACGGCTCGAAGCAGCGTCCCGCGAAACGGGGTTTATCACTCGAAAAGAAGACGCGCCGCCTGATACCGGCCCGGTAACGAAGACGATTGAAGCGATCTATCACTATCCGTTCTATGCGCATGCGCCGGTCGAAACGATGAATTGTGTGGCTGACGTTAGGGAGAATCGCTGCACAATCTGGGCGCCGACCCAGGCGCCGGAACGATTACAACGGCTGGTAGGCGAACTTCTCGGGATCCCACGCGAGAACGTGGAGGTAAATGTTACCCTGGTCGGCGGCGGCTTCGGGCGGCGACTCGGGGTCGATTACGCCGTTGAAGCAGCCGCGATTTCGCGCGCGGCCAAAGCGCCGGTGCAACTGTTGTGGTCCCGCGCGGACGACATGAAACACGGCCATTTTCAGGCGGCGTCGGCGCATTATTTATCAGCCGGGTTCGACGCGAACAACAAACCGGTCGCGTGGAAGCATACCAAAGCGGGATCGTATCATAACATTTCGCCGCTGGATCCCGAGGATCAGCGCAACATCGAATGGTATCAGGGCTGGTCGTGGGGCTGCTACGATGTGCCGTATGCTTTTCCGGCGGTGCAGACCGCATATGTCGCGGTCGACCTTCCGGTAAAGCACGGACCGTGGCGCGCGGTGTTCGCTCCATCCAGCGTGTTCGCGCGCGAAGGATTTGTTGACGAAGTAGCGCAATCGTTAGGCGCAGATCCGCTCACCTTTCGCCTGGACATGTTGAAAGGCGCCGATGTCATCAAGGCCGGCGATGCGACGATCGATCGCCGCCGGCTGCGACGGGTTTTGCAAACCGTTCGCCAGAAATCGGGCTGGGGCGAGAAATTGGAGAAAGGTCGCGGCCGGGGAGTGGCATGTAACGCTTACTTTGGTTATACCTATATCGCCTACGTGGTCGATGTCTCAGTCGATCAGGAACAACACGTTCGAGTGGATAGGGTAGTGGCGGCGGTGGATTGCGGCCTGGTGGTTAATCCGGTGGGAGTGGAGCAACAGATGGAAAGTGGAATTATCTGGGGAATTTCATCCGTGCTGGGTGGTGAAATCACGTTCAAAGGCGGCTCCGCGCAGCAGAATAGTTTTGCCGATTTTGCGGTAGCTCGAATGCGCGATGTTCCACCGATCGAAGTGCACATTATCGGAGCGGATGCGGCCGAACCGTTCGGCATGGGCGAACCGCCGGTGCCGCCGATCGTTCCGGCGATTACGAACGCGATCTTCGCCGCGACCGGAAAACGGATTCGGAGATTGCCGGTTAGGCCGGAGATGCTGGCGGGGTAAGGTAGCGGCGATTGCTCGAACGCCGAACGCCGGACGTCGAACGTCGAAGGGCAGAAAGGCTTGGGAGGAATCGGCTTGATCTTTCGGAGTGCCTGCGCCGCAAACGTTCAACGCTCAACGCTCAACGTCCAACACTCAACGGCCAATGAAGAAGGGGCATTTGTCGATTTAGTTAGGCCGGAGACGCTATGCGAGGTAGCGGCGTTCGCCGCACGGAAACCTTGTTTCTTTACGCCCCCGAATATCGAACATCGAATGCCGAACCCGGCGGGCTCTTGCCGAACTTCGAGCTTCTAACTGCGAGCTACTGCAACCGCGAGGGAGCCAGCGGGTGAGGGGAATCGAACCCCCGTATGCAGCTTGGGAAGCTGCCGTTCTACCATTGAACTACACCCGCACTGAGATTTTCGATTTTCGATTGCCGATTTG
>DATFCK010000256.1:0-2681 GCA_035253185.1 Chthoniobacterales bacterium
ACGGCCGTCCACCCCCGGCTCGGGTTCGATTGCGTTAATGGTCGCCCCGGGCCAGGCATTCAGGGCCGGAGCCATTCGCACCGTTTCCCCAACCGGGGCAAAAGTGAAATTCGACGTGCCGGTGACATCGTAACGGCGATAGGAAGCATTATTATACATGTTGCACTGGCCGGGATGGGTCTGGCACCAGGCGTATTCATCTGGGGCAAGGTATTGAACCTCCGCGTAATAGGTCGCGCCCGGATTCACCGTGGTGTTCAGATCAGCGCTTTCGACTACCACCAGGTGCGAGGTGTTGGTGTGAACGTGATCCGCGTGGTTGTTGGCTGTCGCTTGAAAGATTCCGGTAAAAGGATTGATCAATGTCCGCGAACCCAGGTCGGTTGCCGTCGCGTTCTGGCCGGCGTCGTAGGCATCCGAGCATCCGACGCCAAGAAGATTAAAATTACCCCCAGCGCATCCAAAGTTGCACTCGTTACCATTTCCCGTCCCGAAGGTATGCTTCGCCCAGGATTGGCCGATCTGCTCAAAGCGCTCGTCGTTGCCCGATCCGCCGCTCATTCGATAGAGATTCTGCGGGATGACCGGATGGTTGGTGTCGGGCAGCGCTCGGAAATTCACCTCCACGTTCCCGGCGTTGCAAATACCGGTCGCCACGGCCAGACCCACCTGGGTGCCGAGAAATCCGAACTGCTCTAACTGGTACAGGTCTCCTGTGATAACGTCGGGTCCGGCATTAAGGGTTTGCGGGGGATGCGCCATGGTGGGAACGGGACTCCCCGCAGCGGCTTTGAAAAGCAAAAGCAAAACCGAAAAACTCACCAGCGTGGCACGCATTCTTTCCTCCATTTCCGAGCCCGCTCGGAAGGATCACGCAATACGCCCAGGCTCCCTCGTGTCGCGGGCTGCAGAAGCGATTTTTACTCGAATCGAACGACGATGTAGAGCTTTTTGTTGGTTCTTCAAGGGACGGGCCCATTGCCTTTTCGATCAAAGAATCTGCACGAATAATGCTGCGTAGGGAGAAGGCAAAAAGCCGGCGTGGACTTTCTCCTGGTCGACAAAGCATCCGGAAACGAAAGGGATTCGTCATGCAAACGATTATTGAGATTAGGCCTCACTTCGGCGGTTGGAAGGTGTTCGAAGCGCAGGGCGTTGAGCCATACTTCAGCGAGCGCGAACAGGCGATCCATTACGCCTCGACGCGGACGGCGTTGCGCCGGGGCGAAATTCGAATTCTGGGTGCTTATGGCGAGATCGACGAGACGATCGCCTTCGACGAAGGGTCCGATTGGGGCGCTCGGCAGCAGGGATCATTTAATCTCGTCTGAACCCTGGAAGCAGGCGCATCCGCCTGTATCAAATAGGGCTCGTGCTCCTACCGTTCCCAGTAAATAATCTAGTCCTCTGATGACGACGCAGCGACGATGGTTCGACCGCAAATTTGAGCTCGGACTCGATGCGGCAGCCGCCCACGAACTTCTGGAGAGACTCCGGCGAACGCCGGAACGTCTCGCGGATTCGGTTCGCGGATTACCCCCCGAAGTCCTCACGCGAAAGATCGAGGGGAAATGGTCCATTCAGGAAAATGCCGGACACCTTTTGGATCTCGAATCGTTGTGGGACCAGCGCCTCGACGATTACAACGCCGGTGCCGTGGAGCTTCACCCGGCCGACCTGGAGAATCGCAAAACGCACGAGGCCGCCCACAACGATCGGTCAATCTCGGACCTACTCGCAGATTTTAGCGGTGTCCGTCTTCACATCGTCGAAAGAATAGCGCGAATGAGCCCGGCCGATCTCGCACGCACCGCCCTGCACCCGCGACTGCGCCAGCCAATGTCGGTCGTGGACCTCTGCTTCTTCGTGGCCGAGCACGACGATCATCACCTCCGCACGATTGAAGAACTCAAGGCCGCCTTTGCCGCTTGAGGAAAGTGACGTGTGACCTGTTACAAGTGACATGCAGCGGAGAAATCGGGCGCAGTCAGGACATGCTGCTTCGCCCGCGATTCCGCTTTGCAGTTCACCCACATCTTGTTACTCCATTACCCACCATGAGAACCTCGATCGCCTGCCTGCTCCTCGCCTTTGCTCTTGTTGTTCCGGCCCTGGCCGAGACGCTGAAAATTCCCGCCGATAAGCCGGTGGCCTCCATCACCTTCCCGGAAGGTTGGAAAGCAACCGTGAACGGAGAGACGATTACCGCCAGCAACGAAGATGGCGACGTCCTGATCGACGTCATCACCACCCGGCCAGACATGCTCGGGCCTTCCAACGACAAGGCGTTCGCCCTGCTAAAAGTGAAGCCCGACTTCGATTCCTTTAAGGACACTAAATCAACCTTGAACGGTATGAACGTCGTCACAGTGACCGTGGACGCGAAGGGGGAGGGCGGGGCCATGAAACTCACGCTGACCAGTGTCGAAACAACCAAGGAAAAAGGCGTGATGGTGATATTGCGCGGCGAAGGCGTGGCGGACAATGAGGAGGACATCACCGCGATTATGAACAGCATCGCCGCGGTGAAGTGATGCGGGACCTGATTTAACCGCTGATTTGAATAGGACGGGCCGGATGAGTAGGGTCAACATCCGGGACATCCGCGCAATCCGCGGTGAAGATCGGCTCTAAGACAGGCGGTGCTTGCGGCTAATCAATTCGCCCGGTCGGCTGTAGAA
>DATFCK010000257.1:0-2143 GCA_035253185.1 Chthoniobacterales bacterium
GGAGAACAGCAATTAGAAACTTTCATTAGCGTTTATTGTGCGTCCATACCCGGTTACCGGCCAGCTCTGTACAAAAAAACCGGGAGGAAAATAAAATTCTCCTCCCGGGTTGAGTTTGCTTTGTGATTCCGCGAAAGCGGAACCGTGATCAGCGAGGGGCGTTAGTGCCTCTTTCTCTTCGCTGATTTTTTCTTAGCGGCTTTCTTTGCTTTTCTTTTTGCTGGCATCGACTATTCCCCCCTTTCAATCCGCAGATGCGGAGGGTTGTGAAGGCATTCGAATATCCTCACTTAACGAGTTCAGTAATCGTCACGGTTTTTTTGTCAAACATTTTTCTTCATGTTTGAAATTATTTTTATGAGCTCGCGTGCGATGTTTTTTTTGGAAGTGCGCGAAATTTTTTTGATTTGGCCGTCGCGAAACAAAATTGTGACTTCGTTGTCAGCACTTTCCATTCCTATGTCCGCGCGACTGACATCATTGGCCACAATGAGGTCCAAATTCTTGTCCTGAAGCTTCTTTCGCGCGTATTTTTCAACGTCGTTAGTCTCGGCGGCGAACCCGACCGCCAGGAATTTCCGGTCGCGCGGCAGCGATCCCAGGATGTCACGAGTAGGAACCAGCTCGAGCGACAATCGCTCCGATTTCTTTTTGATTTTTTGTTTTGAAACCGCCGCCGGCCGGTAATCAGCTACCGCCGCGCACATTACCAGGGCATCGGTGTTCATGACCCTTTCGATAACGGCAGCATGCATCTCGTCGCTGGTCGTTACCGGGATCACTGTCGCCAGCGGCGGCGGTGCCAGGTTCACTCGGCCAGACACCAGCGTAACCGAGTGCCCGGCCTCGATCGCTGCTTCCGCCACCGCGTAACCCATCCGGCCGGAGGAACGATTGCTGATGTAGCGAACCGGATCGATCGGCTCCTGTGTCGGCCCGGCCGTGACCAGGAATCTCACGCGATCAGATTTTCCTGACGGGCCAGCAGGAACTCAGCGCGGAACGCGATGTCATCAACCTTCCACAACCGCCCAATCCCTTCATAGCCGCACGCCAGCATTCCTTGTTCAGGACCGATGAAATCCACGCCGCGCGACTTTAACGTGGCCACGTTTTGTTGGGTGGCCGGATGCTCCCACATCTTGCCGTTCATGGCGGGCGCGATCAAAATGGGGGCCCGGGTCGCCAGTGCGATTGCAGTCAGGGGATGGCCGGCCAGACCGTAGGCTAACTCGGCGATGACGTTGGCGGTGGCCGGCGCGATCAACAAAAGATTGGCGCGATCCGCCAAAGCGATGTGACCGGGACGCCAGTTTTCCTTTTCGTCGTAGAAGCTGGTCGTTACCGGATTTTTCGAAAGCGTCTGCAGTGTCAGCGGCGTGATAAACTCGGTCGCGTCCTGGGTCATGACCACGAACACTTCGTGGCCCTGCTTCACTAACAGGCTGGCTAGTTCGGCCGATTTGTAGGCGGCAATGGAACCGGTAACGCCGAGCACGACGCATCGGGCATTTCCTTTCAACGGCAGAACCTTTCGCTCGTTCGACTTTTGCCGGTTCCGCTTCGAGTTTCGTTCCATGGATTGATCAGGATTGAATCAGTCGCCGGCTGAGGTATCGCTCGGCCCGAGCGATGTGTCGAAATTTCTGCAGGTCCTCTTCCACTGATTGACTGATGATGGTGTAGCGATACTCGCGCCAAAGTTCCATTTCGCGCGCCGCATTCGAGATCCGAAGATCGATCTGCTGCGCGGTTTCAGTGCCGCGTTTGATCAGCCGCCGCCGCAATTCATCCAGGTTCGGCGGCATGATGAATACGTCGGCCAAGGCGCCGCGGACAAACGCATTATCGCTGCTTCTAATCGCCGCCGCGCCTTGCGTGTCCACGTCGATCAAAACGTCCACGCCTTTCTGCAGGTTCTCAATTACCGGTTTGCGCAGCGTTCCGTAATAATGTTCGTGCACGCGCGCATGCTCCAGAAAATCGCCCGCCTTTACCCGGGCCAGAAATTCCGCCTCGGTTAGGAACAAGTAATCTTCGCCCTGGATTTCGCCGGCGCGGGCCGGTCTGGTGGTGCAAGAGACGGAGTAAACAAAATCGGGTGTCTGACGCAGCGCCGCGCACAACGTCGATTTGCCGGCGC
>DATFCK010000258.1:0-13078 GCA_035253185.1 Chthoniobacterales bacterium
ATGCGGGTGCTAAAATGGATTATCGATCGATGCCAGGGAACCGGTCGCGCGATCGAATCGCCGATCGGCCTGATCCCGGGCATTCATGATATCGATCTGACCGGCTTGAATATCGATCACAAGTGCGTCGACGAACTGCTCGAGATTGATCACCAGCAGTGGGGCAAAGAACTCGAAGAACACCAAAAATTTTACGACTCGTTAGGCGGGGTTGTTCCGGAGGAATTGCAGAAGCAACGCGAGCAGGTGGCGGAACGGCTAAAGCCGTAGTGGTTCACCCAAATTGTAGTTTCGCGCTTGGGTTTGGGAGTGCGGTGCTGCTGCGCCGCTTTGGATAAGCCTCAGGGATCTCTGAAGTCGCCGGGCGCGAGAGGGAGGAAGCGTCAATAGCACATATAGCGTTGTCATCCCGAGCTGGGGACCGCGACTGGGCGGAGCGCTGGTGCTCAGCTTCCTTCAAGGACTACGCGAGCGCGGGGAAGATTGGATCATTTTTCGCCGAAAATTTGCGTGTGGTTCCGGTATCTGGAATTGTCTTCAGTGGGTTCGAGGAACAACAGGACAAAGGCCAAAGATTGCGTCACTGCACCACCGGCTCGCGGTTGCGTCGAGATCCGTGGCGCTCGTCAGAACAACCTCAAGGGTATCGACGTTGACCTGCCGCTGAGCCAGCTCACGGTCATCACCGGCCCCAGCGGAAGCGGCAAATCATCGCTCGCCTTTGAAACCATCTACGCCGAAGGCCAGCGCCGCTACGTCGAGACGTTCAGTCCTTATATGCGGCAGTTTCTCGACCGCATGGACAAGCCTCGAGTCGACGACATCCGCGGCATACCGCCCGCCATCGCCATCGAGCAATCGAATCCGGTGAAGACATCGCGATCGACGGTCGGGACGATGACCGAGATCAACGATTACTTGAAATTGCTGTGGCCACGGCTAGCCCGCGCATTCTGCCCGAACTGCGAACGCGAGATTCGTCCGGAAACGGCAAAATCGATCGCGGACGAAGTGCTGCGTTCCCTGACCGGACAGACCGTCCTGATCACATTTTGGGTGGCGGTCCCTGCTAAGACGAAACCGAGGTCGTTTTTCGATTTTCTCCAGCAACAAGGTTACCTGCGAGTTTGGATCAACGGCGAAGTGATCCGGGTTGATGAGGCGCCGAAAATAGATTCGTTAGGCGCAAGAGTTCAGGTCATCCAGGACCGCATCACCATAACCGATGAAAACCGGGCCCGACTAACTGAAGCGATTGAGACCGCGCTGGGGTTTGGGAAAGGAAAGCTGAACGTTGTTTTGCTTGAGACCGACAACCCTCAACGTCCAATGGCGGAGCAATCCGCACTGCCCAATCCGCAATCTGCAATTGAACATCCCTATTCAACCGGGTGGCATTGTGCGCATTGCGATCTTGATATCCGGCCGCCGAGTCCCGGTTTGTTCAGTTTCAACAATCCGTTAGGCGCGTGCCCGGAATGCCGGGGATTTGGACGGACCATTGCGATCGATCTTCACAAAGCGTTGCCGGACCGCAGTCTCACCATCAAACAGGGCGTGGTCCGGGTTTTTCGGGGACAGGAGTTCGGCGAATCGCAAAAGGATCTGCTGCGGGCGTGCGCTCGGGAGGATGTTGATGTCAACATCCCATTCGAGGAATTGCCAAAAGCAGACCAGGAATTCGTTATTAACGGCGAAGGCCGATCAGATGACGGCGACGAGGACTACGACGACGGCCGGTGGTATGGAGTGCGCGGATTTTTCCGGTGGCTCGAAAGCAATACCTACAAAATGCATGTGCGGGTGTTGCTCAGCCGTTATCGCGCCTACACCACCTGTCCGAGCTGCCACGGCGGCCGCTACCAGCCCGAAGCGCTCAATTATAAAATTGTATGTGGCGCAACTTTTCAACTTGCGAACGGATCAAATCGCAACTTGCAAAGTTGCGCCACATTCAGTCTGCCTCAATTCGCGGCGCTATCGATCTCGGAAGCCCGATCTGTTCTCAAGGATATCCAAATCGGGTCTAACGACTCCGCCGCCGAGATGCTGCGGTCTGAAATTTGTGCCCGGCTGAATTACCTGTGCCAGGTTGGGGTGGGTTATCTGACCCTCGATCGATCCACCCGCACCCTCAGTGGAGGCGAAGTGCAGCGGGTCAACCTAACCACGTGTCTCGGAGCTTCGTTGGTTAATACCCTCTTTGTAATGGACGAGCCCAGCGTGGGACTCCATCCCCGCGATGTAAACCGACTGGTTCAGGTGATGCACAACCTGCGCGACAAAGGGAACACCCTGCTTGTAGTCGAACACGAAGAACAAATTATTCGGTCGGCCGATAACCTTATCGATATCGGACCGGGACGCGGCGAGCGCGGCGGCGAATTAGTGTGGAACGGGCCGCTTTCCGATTTTCTGGGGAGCGCACGGTTGCACCGTGCCGGTGAAGGCATTCTGCGTTCACGAACTTTTTCTGATCCAACCGACAAGGCTTTGGCACCGGGCAAATCGCAACCCGGCGATCGTCGACGATCGTCGCCGCAGAATGCCGCCACCAGCACGCTGCAAGCGCGCGCTCCCCAATCTTTAACTCGCGATTACCTCAGAGGGCACAAGTCGATTCCAGTACCCAAAAAGCGCCGCAAATCGTCTGCTTCACTTAAGGTCAGCGGCGCGAGAGAGCATAACCTCAAGAATATCGACGTCGAAATTCCGTTAGGCGTGCTGACTGGTGTTACCGGAGTTTCCGGTTCGGGGAAATCAACCCTGATCCATGACGTTTTGTATCGCCATCTTCTTCGGGCCAAAGGACAGTCATCGGACCAGGAAGCGGGCGAATGCCGCTCGGTCACCGGCGCGCACCGGATCGACGAGGTCATCATGGTCGATCAATCGCCGCTGGCGCGGACGCCGAGATCCACGCCCATTCTCTATCTCGGTTTGTACGATCGCGTTCGCGAGCTGTTCGCCGCCCAGCCTGAAGCCATGTCCCAGGGCCTTACCGCCAGCGCATTTTCATTCAACTCCGGTTCGGGACGCTGCGAACGCTGCTGCGGCACCGGTTTCGAAAAAATCGAGATGCAGTTCCTCAGCGATCTGTATGTCCGGTGCGCTGAGTGCGAAGGAAAACGATTTCAACCTCATGTGTTGAAGGTCACTGTTCATGACAAATCCATTCACGACGTCCTTGAATTGACGGTGAGCGAAGCGATTCAGTTCTTCGCCCAGATCGGCGAGGAGAAAGCTTTGTCGAATCCGCTCGACGTGCTGGATGAAGTCGGCCTTGGTTATCTACGGCTGGGTCAGCCGTTAAACACGCTCTCCGGCGGCGAATCGCAGCGGCTAAAGCTGGTCGGACACCTGACTGAAAGCCGGAAGGGGAAAGGCCTAACGAATGGAGATTCTGCGGGTGGCAATCTGTTTATTTTTGACGAGCCCACCACTGGCTTACATTTCGACGATGTCGCAGTGCTATTGCAGCTGTTCCAGCGATTGGTGGATCAGGGCCATTCCATCCTGGTGATCGAACACAATCTCGAGGTTATCAAGTGCGCTGACTGGATCATCGATCTCGGACCCGAAGCAGGCGATGACGGCGGCGAAGTCGTTGCCACCGGAACACCGGAGCAGGTCGCAAAAGTGCAAAAGTCTCACACCGCCAGATTCCTGCGCGAAGTCCTCTCGGACAGGGTGGGCGTCTCGCCCGCCGGTCGCGGCGTCTCGCCGCGAACAATCAACGTAACCGAGGACAATGATGGTGAAATAATGGCGCTACGCGCAGCCGAGCATCCATTCGGCAGGATGCCGAATGGGGCGGGCAGGATGCCCCCCCTACCCGAAACGCGGCCTAACGCCGCGATAAAAATTCACGGCGCGCGCGAGCACAATCTCAAGAACATTGATGTGCAAATCCCGCGCGACCAGATGGTGGTGATCACCGGACTCAGCGGTTCCGGCAAATCTACTTTGGCTTTCGACATTCTGTTTGCCGAAGGACAGCGCCGCTTCCTCGACAGCATGTCGCCTTACGCTCGTCAATTTGTGGAGCAACTGGAAAAGCCGGATGTCGATCTGGTAGACGGACTTCCACCGAGCGTTGCCATTGAACAACGGGTAACGCGCGGAGGCGGGAAATCGACGGTCGCGACCGTGACCGAGGTGTATCATTTCCTTCGCTTGTTGTTTGCTAAAACCGGTACGCAGTATTGTCCCGACTGCGATCTACCGGTCGAAAAACAAAGCCTGGCCGCCATCGTTAAGGAAGTGGAGGCGGCGGCAAAACGCGGATTATTGAAGGTGCTGGCCCCGTTGGTCAAAGCGCGCAAAGGTTTTCATAGCGATGTGGCACGATGGGCTGAACGGCAGGGATTCGACACGTTATACGTGGACGGCGCGCTTATTCCGATCGCGCAGTTCCGCAAGCTTGAACGATTCAAGGAACATACGATCGATGTCGTGGTCGGCGTAATCGATGCCAAACGAATCTTGAAAGCGCGGAACCTCGTTCAGCGCGCCCTGGATATCGGGCGCGGAACGGCGCACCTGCTCGATTCACACAATCGAATCACGGTGATGAGCACAGAGATGAGCTGCCCCGGATGTGGACGCGCATTCGAAGAACTCGATCCCCGATTGTTTTCATTCAATTCGCCGCACGGCGCTTGTGAGGAATGCGGCGGATTCGGCGAGATTTTCAATCAGCAACTCCAAACCGGTGACACTGACGACGGTGAGTCAGCGTTGGAAGCGGAACTGGCGGCCGAACGGGAGTCGGAATGGATCGATGAGAGTGAAGCGCACGAATGTCCGGAATGTCGCGGATCGCGATTGAATGCGGTCGCCCGGCACGTGCGCGTTCAGGGACACACTATTGATGAAGTGACGCGGCTATCAGCGCGGGAAGCCGCAGCGCTAATTGAAAAGTTGAAGTTTCAGGGAACCCAGCAAACCATTGCCGCCGATCTGATTCCCGAGATTCGACAACGACTGCATTTCATGGAGGACGTCGGTCTCGGTTATCTGGCACTGGGACGGTCGGCCAAGACATTGAGCGGCGGCGAATCGCAGCGAATCCGCCTGGCGGCACAGTTAGGCTCGAATCTGCGCGGGGTTCTGTACGTTCTCGACGAGCCAACAATCGGATTACATCCGCGGGACAATGTCCGGCTGCTCGACACCCTGAGCGCACTTAAAGATAAAGGCAATTCTTTGGTCATTGTCGAACATGACGATGAGACCATGCGTCGCGCCGATCATATCATCGACCTCGGGCCGCGCGCCGGGATTCATGGAGGCGAGGTGGTCGCGACTGGAACACTGGAGGAAATCAAACGAGCGGGCGATTCCGAAACGGGGCGCTGTTTAAAAAAGCCGCTGTGCCATCCGATTCGGGAATCGCGCCGCAGCCTGCGCACGGTCGAACAATGGATCGAGATCCGACACGCCACCGCCCACAATTTGAAGAACGTTAATGTTCGACTGCCGGTTGGACGCCTAACCGTAATCACGGGTATCTCCGGGTCGGGCAAATCGACCTTGATGCATGAGGTGCTTTGGCCGGCGGTACGTGACGAACTGGAACAAAAGAAGCGGGCCGGTAACGGCGATCTGTTCAAACTGATCGGCGGAGCGGGTGAGATCGAAGCCGTTTATGAGGTCGATCAGTCGCCCATCGGCAAAACCTCACGATCGACCCCGGGAACGTACGTCAAAATATTCGACGAAATCCGCGATCTCTATGCCCAACTGCCGGTATCGCGGATGCGAGGTTATTCCGGCAGCCGGTTCTCATTTAACGCCGAAGGCGGCCGGTGCGAAACGTGCAAGGGGCAGGGCATCATCAAGCTGGAAATGAATTTCCTGCCGAGCACTTACGTGCCGTGTGAAGATTGCGGCGGCAAACGTTACAACCCGCAAACGCTTGAAGTCCTCTACAACGACAAATCCATTGGCGACATTATGGATATGACGATCGAAGAGGCTGCGGAATTTTTTACTCACCATCCCAAGATCGCCCGCCCGCTGTCGTTGTTAGTCGATACCGGCCTTGGTTATTTAAAACTCGGCCAGCCGAGCCCGACTCTGAGCGGAGGTGAAGCGCAACGCCTCAAGCTGGTGACCCAGCTGAAGCGCGGAGTCGGTCGCGCGCAAAACGAGCGGATCAGGAAAATGCGAAAACCGGGGTCAACGCTGTATTTGCTGGAGGAACCGACCATCGGTTTGCACATGGCCGACGTGGAACTTCTTCTTAACGTGCTGCATCGATTGGTCGATGAGGGCAATACCGTGATTGTGATTGAACACAATCTCAGTGTCATCGCCGAGGCCGATTATGTTGTGGATCTCGGTCCTGAAGCCGGATCTGAAGGCGGTGAGGTAGTCGCCACCGGAACACCGGAACAGGTCGCCCAAAATAAACGCAGTCGCACCGCGCCTTTTTTGCGCGAAGTTCTCAAGTCTAACAAATCCCGCGAAAAGGTCGTAGCTTGATGGCCGCCGGTTGTGTTAGTGGTTTAGCGCTAAAAGCGCACTCCGTTCCGTGATCGCCTACTACGTTCATCATCTCGATCCATTTATTTTTCATATCACCCGGAATATTGGACCGCGGTGGTACGGAATGGCTTATGTTCTGGCGTTTCTTGGGTCGTATCTCCTGCTGCGCGTTCTTTCCCGGCGTGGTTATGCCGATCTACCCCTGCCGCGGGTAGCCGATTTCGTCACCGGCTGCGCGCTTTTTGGTGTCATCCTCGGCGGCCGCCTGGGTTACGTCCTGTTCTACAAACCCGAGATGCTGCAACATCCGCTTTCGATTTTGCAGGTCTGGGAAGGCGGAATGTCCAGTCATGGCGGAATGATCGCGCTCATTCTGTTTACGCTTTATTACTCCCGCCGGCACCACCTCTCATGGTTAAACCTGGGAGATAACCTTTGCGTGACCGCGCCGGTCGGTTTGTTCTTTGGCCGGTGCGCTAATTTCATCAACGGCGAATTATATGGTCGCGGCGCTACCGTTTCATGGGCGGTTCAATTTCCGAAGGAAATACTCGACCGTCCCGAGCAGGCCGATCAGGCGATCGCCGCCGTGCGTGCAATCGATCCGTCAATCACTAATGCCGACTCGGTAGTCGCCGTCGCCGGGCGCCCCGAAGTGAAGGAAGCCTTACGCTCAATACTCACGCCGCGACATCCCTCCCAGCTTTACGAAGCTTTTTTCGAGGGAATCGTTTTGTTTACCATCCTGTGGATTGTTCGAACGCGGCTGCGTCAGCCTAACGGAGTGATCACGGGCCTGTTTTTTATCTGCTACGCGATTTTCCGGATCATTATCGAATATTTCCGGGAACCGGATGCCTCCTTGATCGCCGGATTCACGCGCGGCCAGTTTTTTTCGTTCTTCCTGATGCTGATCGGCCTGGCCTTTATGGTGGCGGGCAAGATGCGACCAGCATATCCGAAGCATCAGGCTCCAGCATCCAAGCACTAGAGAACTTCCAAACCCCAATACCCAATCTGCTCGAAACGTTATTGGAGTTTGGTGATTCGAGTTTCTTTGGATGTTGAGATTGGAGTCTTGGTGCTTCATGTTTCGGTAGCGTTATCCGCCTTATTCAGTATTAGTCGTTTTGGTGATGCATTAAATGCCCGGTCTTGAAATGTTGGCCAGCGGCGGCCTCGTCTTTGCGTTCGATCACGCCACGATTGCCGGCAAAATTATCCTCCTCCTGCTCGCGATCGGATCGATTTTCAGCTGGTCCATAATGCTGACCAAGCTGCGGGTAATCCGCTACGCCCGAAACCAAAACGCCAGATTTCTGCAGGCCTTTCGCCAGGATCGCCAGCCGCTTCGATTATTCGAGAAGAATGCGCGGTTCCCCGGCTCCCCGTTGTTTAACGTTTACCGTGCTGGATGCGAAGAAATGGCGTTTCAGTTGTTGGGGTCGCCGGAAGTCGACGAGACCTTCCGGGCGCGGCTCGGAATCGCCGACAAGATATCGCCCGCTCAAATGGGCGCAGTAAATGCCGCTATGGAAAGGGCGGTAGGCGAAACCGCGCTCCAGCTCGAATCGCAGATGATCCTCCTGGCCACGGCAGTGAGCGGCTCGCCATTCCTGGGGTTGTTAGGCACAGTCTGGGGAGTCATGGACGCGTTCACCGGAGTGGCTGAAGCAGGTTCGCCCAACCTAACTGCGATGGCGCCCGGCGTTTCCGGAGCCCTGATCACCACCGTCACCGCGCTCTGCGTCGCGATTCCGGCAATGTTCGGTTACAACTTTCTCGTCACCAGCATCCGCGCCGGGATCGTTGAAATGGACAATTTCGCCGCCGAGCTCGCCTCCGAGTTCGAGCACAAATATGTCGATCATAATGCCCGCGAAGCAACGTTCAGACGGTAACGCGATAAACGATTCCGAAATCTTCCGCTTCAACGATTTAACGGTTTAACGGTTTAACGGTTTAACGGTTTAACGATTTAACCAGCCCCATGAGACGCTACTCGCAACGGCAATCGCTTAGCTCGCTCAGTGAAATAAACATTACGCCGCTGCTCGATCTGGCATTCGTGTTGTTGATCATATTCATGATCACGACGCCGCTTCTGGAAAACCGTTCCAATCTGATCATTCCATCCAGTGGCGCTAACAATGCCTCGATCGACAGCACTCGCGTGCAAACCGTTTCCATCGATCGCGCCGAGGTGGTCAAACTGAATAACGAAGTCGTTTCAAATGAAACGCTCTCCGAGCGGCTGACCGATCTGAAAAAAAACAATCCCGAATTAGCCGTAATTATCCGCCCAGATCGCGAGTTACCCGTTCAAAAATTGGTGACGCTGATGGACGCATTGCAGCGCGCGGGTATCACCAAGCTCGGCATCGCCACCGCAAAAGATACCCCTAACAATGTCAAACAACGGTAACTTTTGGCGTAACGTGGCGTTGATTTGCGTTGCTCACGTAATCGCAATCATCGGTGTCGTTAGATGGAATGGCGCCAGCACTGCCAATCAGCCAGAAAACGTTGTGTGGCTGGCCGGGGATTCCTCAGGTGCGTCGCCGGCAAACTCTGCAACCCCGCGTCCGGTCTCTTCAACCCCGCGCCCAACGCCACTTCATCAGCCTGAAGAAACACCGACTCCAGATCATGAGGAGGATGAGTCTCTGCTGCTGGCGTCCGCAAAAAGCGAGATCGAATTACCGGCGCCGACTCCGAGCGCGACGCCAACGGCTACTCCATCACCGAAGACCGCTCCTTCACCGCTGGTCAAGAAGCCGCCCAAATCAAGTCCGCGGCCACCACGAAAGCCGCGGCCCAGACCTACCCCGCGTCCGACGCCAAAGCCAACACCGAAACCCAGACCGGAAGAAGTCGTACTGGCAAAGGCAAAACAGAAGCCCACTCCGGAGAAGGAACCGGCCAAAGAGACCGACGGGCCTAACGACAAATCTGAAAAGGATCCTCAATCGCCCGCCGAATCGGAACAAGCGGACGCGGACGGCGACGTCACTTCCAACGAAGGCGCGCCGGCGGCTTCGGCGAATGCGGGATCCGGTTCCGGCGGCACCGGTGGTAGCGGCATGACGAAAAATTCCGAGCTCGCGTCCTACGGCAGAATGTTACATGACCGCTTCTATGGCGAATGGGATCAGCCCACCTCCAGCGTGGCATCGACGGCGAAAATCTCGACCCTGGTGCGAGTACGCATTGAAAAAAATGGCCGGGTATCGCATTTCGAGATCGTTCGCCCTTCCGGTAATGTTCTGGTCGACGAGTCAGTTGCGGCCATGGGAAAACGAGTCAACCAGGTCGATCCCTTGCCGCCGGCGCTGCGTGCGCGTGGTCATTACGATCTGAAAATTAATTTCGAGCTGAACTCGGACTAAGCCGAGCCGGCGAAACACGCGAAATAAGCGAAAAGAATAGGCGACAAACCTTTATGCTTTTCGCGTATTTCGGGTGTTTGGTGGGCAATAATTCGTGCTCTACAGCAACGCCAACGATTTGCCTTCCCGGCCTGTCACCTGATCCATCGTGCACTGGCGGGGCGCTTTGTCCGGGCGCCATCGCACAATTTTGGTTCCGTGCCGAAAACGATCGCCGGTGAAATGATCATACGATACTTCCACCACCACTTTGGGATCGACCGGTTCCCATTCACCCGTTCGTTCCGTGCTCCATCGGCTCGGACCACCCGGAGCCGAACCGGTAAAGCCGGGAGCTTTTCTCAAAGCGAGAAATTTCCTGGTTAGGTCACGACGTTCGGCTGTTTTGAATGCAGAGGTGAACCCGACGTGATGTAACAGACCATCGTCATCGTAAAGCCCCAGCAACAAGGACCCGAGCATCTTGCTGCCGGTGGCGTATCGGAAACCACCCACTACGCAATCGGCCGTGCGAATGTTTTTGATTTTCACGGCGGCAGTGCGCTCTCCGGACGCATAAGGCGCGTCTAAAAGTTTCGCGATCACTCCATCAAGATCTCCGCCGGCGCGATCGAACCATTTCGTGGCCGTCTTGAGATCGGAAGTCGCCGGCGAAAGCCTAACCGCGCTTTTCGGTTTAAAATTTTTCCCGGCAAACTTTTGCAATGCCGCCCGCCTTTTGCCTAACGGATCGCTTAAGAGACTATTGCTTTGCTCCGCCAATAAATCGAACACAATGAACAGGGCCGGATGCGCCGCCGCCAGCTTGTTCACGCGGCTCGCTGCCGGATGCAGGCGCAGTTGTAATTCGTCGAAGACCAGCCTCTTGTTCACCGGAATCGCCAGCTCCCCATCCAATACGAATTTTTTTGCCCGCAACCGTCTGATTGCGTCAACCACGTCGGGAAAATACCGGGCCAGCGGCTGCCCGGCCTTCGACTGGAGGTAAACATCAGCGCCGTCCCGGAATGCGATGCATCTGAACCCGTCCCATTTGGGCTCGTATTGCCATTCCGGACCCACCGGAATTTGGTCGACTGAGCGCGTTTCCATCGGCGGCAATGGCGGCTTGATCGGCAATGACATGATGTTCGTTAGCCCAACGGGCTTAGTATTCAACGCGATTGGGCGCGCACCCAGACGCCTCTCTTTAAATCGGCGAATCTTTGGGATACCGCCGCGGTTCCAGCTTGGGCGGGCGTTTACCATGCAAAATGGCGCCGGCGATCGAAATATACGGCAGCTGCGTGCGATCGGCAGCACATCTTAGTAATAATCCGCCACGACTCATATCGCCGCGGCCCACGAAATCGCCGGGAAAGCGCAATTTTTCTCCCAAATGCGCGAGCAACACCTCCACATATTTATTGCTGGCGATACTACCGAGTAACACAACTTCGCATTTTGCGGTCAGGCTTTTCGCCAGCCGTTTGGCGTCCCGTTCCAGCGGTTTGCGATAACGCGGATTCGTCAGCTCTACATCAACCTCGGCAAATTCGTGTAAATCATCCAGCGTAATTCTGGTAGTTGCATCAACCAGCCCGCGCGTAGGCGTGATCACCAGCACACCGGATGTCCCGTTAGTCGCGCGGGCAAATGTTGCCGCGTAAGCAATCTTGCCTCTGAAATAGAGGCCGCTCAAAAAGGTAAACACTTCTGCGATCGTCGCGCCTTGTGGGGTGCGCAATTGTTGGGCCAAGGCAAACTTGGCGCGATCGCTCATGATCATCCGGGCGCGCTCACCGCCTGCATAAGCCGGTGACAACAAGAAAATGCGCTGTGACCGCGTGCGGGGCATCAACTTCAATCTCTAACTCTCAGCTGTCACTGCAAGTCAGACGAAGAGAGCGTCGCCCCCAGCAAGCCCGGTAAACACACGAAAGTACCTAAATGGGCGTCACAAGCCTGCTCATTTTCGTCTTTTTCGCGTGTTCCCTTGGCAAACAAATCTCTTCCGAATATCTACAGACAAACGAAGTTGAGCCATGCGCACGACCGCGCACCAAAACTCCGGTCCGGATTTTATTGGTATCGGCGCGCAAAAAGCCGGCACCGGATGGCTTTACGAACAGCTGCGAAATCATCCCGACTTTTGGATGCCGCCGATGAAAGAACTGCATTACTTCGATCGGATTGCCGCGAATCCTCAAGTCCAACGCTCGTTACCGTCGGCGCGCAAAGAACCGGATCGGATTCGCATCGCCCGCAACCGTGCCCGCGACCAGCGAGACGCCGATTTTCTGGCCCGCTTCGAGCGACTTTGCGGCAGCGACATGCTCAATTTGGAGGGATACGCCGCGTTGTTTGCCGGCAAGGGCGAATCGATTGCCGGAGACATCACCCCGGGGTATTCGACGCTTGACGCGCCGGCCGTGGAAAAAATCGTTAACCGTTTCTCCGATGTCCGGGTCATTTTTATGGCCCGCGATCCAGTGGAACGAGCATGGTCGCAACTGTCCATGTATATCCGGCGCGGCTTGATCGACCGGTTTGATCCCGAAGCGGTTGATCAAATTATTGCCCACCTGCATCGCCCGGAAGTTCGAACCCGATCCTACCCCAGCGAGATCGTACGGCGGTGGCGCCGCTACCTGTCCGCCGATCGATTCAGCGTTTACTTTTTCGACGATCTCCAGCGCGATCCGGTTAGGCTACGCGCCTCGATCATTACTTTCCTGGGAGGTAACCCGAATAAAAGCAGCGAGAAACTGCCTCCCGATTACAACGCCAAAGCAACAAAAGAAAAGCTCACCCTGACCGAGTCCGCCCGGAATCACCTGGCGAATTTTTTCAAACAAGAACTTTACGCCTGCGCACAGGAACTGGGCGGCCCGGCGGTGGATTGGCCGAGGCGTTACCACCTGTAAAACCCTGCCCCCCGGAGGTGCGCTAAATCGCGATCAGCATCGCCCCAATTAGGTGGTTTCCGGACGACAAATAAAATGTCCATATGGACATTTTATTTGTTGTCGTCTCGGGACGAGATGGACTGGAGACCAGACTGCCGAAGCGCCCGAAGTGCCCGAAGCGCCCGAAGTGCCGAAGTGCCCGAAGTGCCCCTTCGTTGGCCTAACCGGTCAGGCGAGCTTCGGCCAGGTCAAGATCACGCTGGATGCGACGAAGTGCGTCGTCATTAATGACGTGCCGGTTGCGCAGTT
>DATFCK010000259.1:0-2033 GCA_035253185.1 Chthoniobacterales bacterium
ATCTTGAGCGAAGCCGAAGGACCTCTCCTACTTGGGTAACGCGCTTCGCATTTGGGAGATCTCTCGACGCGCTCGGGATGACATTGCTGTGAAATCGCGACATGTGGAGCACTTGAATTGCGAACCGCGTAATCATTTAGAATCGCATCCACCGCCAAACTGCATTAACGATTCTTCATGCGGCCGAAACGCCTCCTCCGAAAATTAAAAGGCACCTCTTCGCCACAGATTCACACAGATTTTCACAGATCCGAATTTCAGACCTCCGGCATTTCTGAATCTGTGTTTATCTGTGTCCATCCGTGGCTAAAGTCTTGAGGTCATGCGGCCCAAACGCCTCCTCCGAAAACTAAAGGGCAAAGGCGGCGGTGGCGGGAAAGGCAAACATCGGGCCGGTTTTCAGGAATTCAGTACGTCGGTGATTCATGAGGGCATTATCCGCTCCATAGAAGAATCGTCGCCGAATGGCCTAACCGGCAAGTATCTGGATGTCGGCAGCGGAAAAGGCGAATTGTTGATCCAGATAAGCAACCGTTTTCCAAATCTTCAAGCGTTTGCCTGTGATTGCACCGATCAACTGATGAAACAGCCGGGGCAAAAAGTTGAGGTTGCCGATCTCAATCACGAGCCGCTTCCGTATCAGAATAACGAGTTCGATCTGGTGACCTGCAGCGAGACGCTCGAGCACCTGGAAAATTACTGGTCCGTGCTGCGAGAAATCTTTCGGGTGCTCAAACCCGGCGGCACCGCCATTTTTACGACGCCTAATATCCTGAATTTGCGGTCGCGGTTTCGCTTCTTTTCGACGGGCTTTTATAATCTCTTTGGCCCGGTCATTCCCGATGAGAAGGATGTGTTTAGTCCGCGGGGGCACATCATGCCGATTAGCTGGTTCTATCTGGCGAACGCGCTCTTGAGCATCGGATTTAACGACGTGGCCGTGACCGTCGACAAGTACCAACGCCGCTCGCTGGTTCCGTTCGTCCTGTTCTCCGGCCCTATTCGGCTGGCGAACCGAATGGCAATCCGGCGTGAAGAAAAAAAATTCCTCACCGTCACAGAAAAGAACGAGGCAACCGTGCGCGCAATCAATTCGACGGATCTGCTGCTCGGACGCACTTTGATTGTGCGAGCCAGAAAACCTCTTCGTTAGGGGAGCGCACGCGACTCGCGTGCCGCCGACGGCGACCCGCCGTCGTCCTTTGTTCCGCCGAACCTTCCGTGTAGTCGCTGCTGCTAACGGCGACCGTTCAGCTCGAATTCTTGTCATTGTCGGACACGGTCATTTGCCGTTCAGGATGGCTTTTCGCTCCGAAACCCGGCAAACAGCGCATCCTGAATGTGTTCAAAGTTCGCGGTTACGAGATCGTGCCCGCAATGCTTCGCATAGCGATGCAGGCGTGGCGTGATCGCCAACGGTTAAGACCCGCACCCGGCGGGCAGACTGAGCGCGCCAGCCGACCCATTCGCAATCCCCGGTCAGGCGGGTAATTTGTCCGCGGTCAATGAAAGTTCAGGAAGTAGAGTGGGAAGTTTTGCCTCCGGAGGAACAAGCGAAAAAGTCGCAGCTTGAGCCGCTGTTCAGATGGCTGGCGGTAGTGATGGATGATTTTCTGCGCGTTCCGGGAACGAAATTCAAATTTGGCCTCGATCCGCTAATCGGACTGATTCCCGGTTTGGGAGATACCGCATCGGCCATCACTTCCGCCTTGAGTTTGATCTATGCCGCGCGTTGCGGCGTGCCGAAAATTCTGCTGGCCCGGATGGGACTCAACATCCTGATCAACGAAATCGTTGGCATCATTCCCGGAATCGGCGACGCCTTTTCCTTCTGGTTCAAGTCTAACAAACGAAACTACGACCTGTTGCAGCGTCATTGGGGCGCCCCGCGCCAACCGCGCACCACCGATTGGATTTTTGTCGGTGTCGTGCTCGGCCTGCTCGTCTTGGTCGTAATTACCGGAATCGCGGTCAGCTTTCTTGTTCTGCGAGAGTTGGTGAAGTTGTAATCGAAGCGCGCTCAACCCGCGCGA
>DATFCK010000260.1:0-3405 GCA_035253185.1 Chthoniobacterales bacterium
GGAACCAAAGCGGTTTATGACGAGAACGTCGCGCTGATGGTTCCGCTATCGGGAGGAACGCCACTTAACGGCGACGGTACAGTGCTGGAGTTAGGATATTTCAGCACCGCAACGGTCGCTAACAATTTCGCCGGTAGTTGGGTCGCACTTTCCGGTGAGTCCAGTCTGAACACCGCTGTCATACCCGGCGGTCTTCCCGCTAATCCCACCGGTGAAACCTACAACCAGACGTCGATTGGCGACCTAACCGCCAACGGAGCCAGCAATGCTACGTTTGCCATTAGTCTGAACTTCGTTTTGGGCAATCCGACCTCCGGCAACAGTATGCCCGCCAACACAACCACCCCGTTGGCGTTGAGGTTCTATAACAACACAACTATCGCCTCGTCTACCTACTACAACGTCGTTTCTGATGATCTTTGGCTGTGGAAAACGCCGACCCAGGTGGGTTCCAATGTCACCGTTTCTCTGGATGATGTGAATCTTGAGTGGCTCAGCATTTTCGAGGGACAAAATGCGAACACCGCCTTTCATACCACGATTCCGTTAGCGGCCGTGCCAGAGCCCGGCAGTATCGCCGCTGCCATCTTAGCAGGGGCAACCGTTTTGTTAGGCGCGTTACGTCGCCGGCGGCCGCTTTCATAGCTTCTGCTCGCGTACCGCGGCTGGGTTACACAGGCCGTGTTCAGGTCCCGATTACAAAGTTCGCACCGGTGGCGTGCCCCTCTCAGTTATCTCGCGTTAATTGTATTCGCGATCTTCTCGTTATACCCGATCACGCAAATCATCACCATTGCGCTTCGGCCGAGCGACCAGCTTCTTTCGACTTCGTTAGCTCTTATTCCCAGGGGCGCCACCCTCGAGAATTTCCGAATTCTGCTCACCCAAACACCGTTCCTCCGGTGGGTGGGAAACTCCACCCTGATCGCCCTCGCGGTCACCCTAACCGGCGTGGCACTGGCATCCACCTGCGGATACGCCTTGTCCCGGTTTCGATTCCTTGGTCGAAGCACCATGCTGAACGGCTTGCTGGTTACCCAGATGTTCCCGGCAACCATGCTGTTGCTGCCGCTCTATCTTATCCTGATCAAACTGCGCCTGATTAATTCCTATCTCGGGGTGATCATTATATATAGTGCTACCGCGCTGCCGTTCTGCATCTGGCAACTTAAGGGCTATTACGACACCATCTCGCTATCGCTGGAGGAAGCGGCCGGAATTGATGGCTGCACCCGCTGGCAATCGTTCTATCTGGTCGTGCTTCCGCTCGCTGCCCCTGCCCTCGTAATTACCGCGTTGTTTTCTTTTATGACCGCCTGGAACGAATACGTCGTCGCCGCTCTCATCCTGCAGGATGTTGAGATCTTCACCTTGCCGGTCGGCCTCCGGATGTTTCAGGCGAACATGAGCACCCAGTGGGGCTTGTACGCAGCCGGCGCACTGCTCGTGTCCGTGCCCGTGGTTCTGTTGTTTCTCGTGCTCAGCCGCTATCTGATTTCCGGCCTCAGCTCCGGCGCGGTGAAGGGATAACGGAGGGACGAGCTTGTCTCGTCCCACTTTTTGTTACCAATTAAGACCGGATTAATGGGACGAGACAAGCTCGTCCCTCCGTGTGATTCGTATCGAACTTTGCGAACTTTATTGGACGGTTTAACCTTTAGAGCTGTGAATAAGCGAATCTGCGTGCTGATCACTTCCTTTTCCATCGTCGCTTTCGACGCGGTCGATGTCCGAGCCGAATCGATCGTGATCGCCGAAGACGACGCCAGCCATTCGAATTACGGTGGCCAATGGGATAATAGTAAGAATGGCGGCAGCGGTTTCGGCAATTGGAGCCTAACTGTGGAGGGAAATGAAGCCGAGCGGCACGCCGGGTTTTTCGTCGCTACCACGAAAAACAATCCAGACCTCAATGGTATCTCAAAGGATGACAAGGCGTTTGGCACGTTTGCCAATGGAACCGGATTTGAACAGGCTGTCGCCTATCGTCCCTTTGATAAGCCGCTTCAACCCGGCGATTCATTCTCGTTCATGATGGAGAACGGTCCGTTCGAGAAAAAATATGGGACCGATGACTCTACCCCCGGTTCGATTGGCCTGGCACTCCGGACTAGTAATGCTAACACATCCGTGGCGGACTATAACAAAGACGCCGTTTTTGAGTTCGGCTATTACAACGGCAAGAATAACTACCAAATCTTTGATGGGTCCGGCGCCGATAAAGCCGATTCAGGAGTTCCTTTCACCGACAGCGGGATATCGGTCACGGTAACGATTACCGGACCGGACACATACGATCTTGAGATTCAGACTTTGAAGGATAAGAGCCTAACGAAACTTCCAGGCCGAAAATTCTCCGCTGCCGGATCGATTCAGAGCTTTGCCATTTTCAACCGAAACGGCGAGCGAAATGACGCCTATTTCAATCAGTTCCAGGTCGCACGACCGTCAAACTGACGGCTGCCCGAAAGCTCCAGGGACCAACATCCAACCTCCAAAGTCATCCAGCGCGTTTGGTAGCGGCCGTTCACCGAACGGCCATGGCAGGGATGCCGAACCGGCGCAGGGAAGTGACATCGGCAGCTGGCCGATGGGACGCGCAAAGCGGCCTTTTGCACCCCCAAGGGGACTTGCACACCCATCCACTTCCATGGCGATTGAGGTCAATCGCCGCTACCATTCTTGGAGCCGCGCGCCAGCGCGGCTTGGTGCTTCTTCAGCCGCGTACCCGCCTAAGATTTCCTTCACAACGACGGCCTGATTGTGGCGTAATTGAGCCATGACCCAAAAGCCGCGGCTGAAGTTCTGGCAGATCTGGAACATGAGTTTCGGATTTCTCGGCATCCAGTTTGGATGGGGCACCGCGCGCTGACGCACGCGGAAGCACCAAAATCCAAACTCCAAGCACCAGGGAAACTTCAAGCTTCAAACTTCAACCTACCCAGTGTGAGGCAGCCTTGTTGCTTGGTTATTGGAGCTTCCCTGGGTATTGGAGCTTGGGATTTGGAGATTCTTCAGCCGCCGGCCCGCCTAAGATTTCCTTCACAACGACGGGCTGATTGTGGCCTAATCACTGTGTCATGACGAACAAGCCGCGGCTGAAGTTCTGGCAGATCTGGAACATGAGTTTCGGATTTCTCGGCATCCAGTTTGGATGGGGCCTTCAGATGGCTAACATGAGCCCTATTTACAAATATTTGGGGGCTCGAGATGACCAAATTCCCATGCTCTGGCTGGCGGCGCCCCTTACCGGCTTCATTGTTCAACCCATTATTGGCGCAATGAGCGACCGGACCTGGGGACCACTCGGCCGCCGTCGCCCCTACTTCCTCGTCGGCGCCATTCTGAGCTCGTTCGCACTCATACTGATGCCAAACAGCAGCACCCTGTGGATGGCTGCGGGAC
>DATFCK010000261.1:0-2294 GCA_035253185.1 Chthoniobacterales bacterium
CATATGAGACTAACAGTTAAATCGTCCTTCTTTGCCGTGGCCACTTTCGTGGTGTGCGCGGTCGGGCCGGCTTATGCCGGTAAAGTGCAGGGATTCGAAACCGGGGAACCCGCGGTGGTCTCGACCGGTGACGCCGGAAAGGTAGGCACTTTCCAGGGCCAGGCGGCCCCGGAAGGCAGCATGCAATTCCTGCTCACTACCATCGGATCCATGAGCAACGAAGACAGCCTAACGTCTCAATCGGGCGTGTTTGCGGTCGCCAATTCGGCGCTGCAGACCTTCTTCGGAATCGGCCTAACCGGTAACCAGGGGTCGGGGGTTCTCATTCCCTTTACCGTCGCCGCCGGGGACACTTTCCTGACGTTGCAATACGACTTCCTGACTAACGAGCTGTTTCAATCCACGCCGCGGGATGATTTCGCGTTCGGGGCGATCTTCAATGCTTCCAATGTACTGCAGGGAGCAGTGAATGACTTTGCCAGCGTAAACGCTCCGCCCGCGACATTCGGTTTGTTTGGCGCTCAGACTCCGTTCCAATTCCACACCGGATTGCAGACGCTGAGCTTCTCGCTGGCTTCGTTGGCCCCCGGGAACTACACGCTTGGAATCGGAATCGAAGATCGGTTGACTGCGGACCACGCTTCGGGACTTCTGATCGACAATGTTCAGGTGGTTCCGGAACCTTCCGTGTTCGCGTTGGTGGCGGCTGGCGCCGGTTTGATGCTCGGCTTGCGCCGCCGGCTCAAGCGGTCATAAGAGACAGTCAGTTTCACAAGAGGGCCGGCAGTAATGCCGGCCCTTTTTGTTTGTCCTGTAGCGGCGGTCTATGACCGTCGCATTATTTTGCAGTGAATCGATTCGCCCCGAGGCAAGCCTCAGTTGACTGAAAGGCGCTCCGAAGCCATATTCGCGCTCGCATAAGCGGCAGGCGTGGCGCCTGCTCGATTCTTAGCGAGCACTGAGTAGTTAGGCTCAGTTAACCCCCGCAATTCGCCAATGGACAAGATCCGTAACATCGCCATCATCGCGCACGTCGACCACGGCAAGACCACGCTGGTCGATCAGTTGCTGCGCCAATCCGGAACCTTCCGCGCCAACCAAAAAGTGGAAGAGCGGGTCATGGACTCGATGGACCTGGAACGCGAGAAGGGCATCACCATTCGCGCCAAGAACGCCGCGTTCCAGTGGAATGGTTACCGGATCAACATCGTGGATACGCCGGGGCACGCTGATTTCGGGGGCGAAGTCGAGCGCATCATGAAAATGGTGGACGGCGTGTTGCTGGTGGTCGACGCGCATGACGGTCCGCAGGCGCAGACCCGCTTCGTGTTGCGCAAAGCTTTGGAGAACAACGCCCGGCCGATTGTTGTCATTAATAAGATCGACCGTGAAAACGCCCGCCCGCACCAGGTGCTGGACATGGTGTTCGACCTTTTCGTCGAGCTGAAGGCAACCGATGAGCAGCTCGATTTCCCCATCATTTACGCCAGCGCCAAGGACGGCTTCGCCATGCGCGAACTGCACGAGAACAGCGAGGACATGACGCCGCTGTTTGAAGCGATCGTGAAATACGTTCCGGCGCCGAAGATTGCGCCGGAGCCCTATCTGCAAATGCTGGTCTCGAATCTGCATTACAGCGATTACCTGGGACGGATCGCTCTGGGCCGAATCGTTAGCGGCCGGGTTTCGGTGGGTGATTCGGTGGTGTGCATTCATCGCGATGATTCGCGCGAGCGGGCGAATGTGACTGCGCTGTTTACCTATGAAGGTCTCGAGCAAGTGCAGATTCAGCATGCCAGCGCCGGCGATATTGTCGGCCTCACCGGCTTCGAGGATGTTTACATCGGTGAAACGATAACCGACCGCGAGGAGCGGGCACCGCTGCAGTTCGTCGACATCGATCCTCCGACAATTCGAATGCGAATTCTGGTTAACGACTCTCCGTTTGCCGGTCGCGAAGGAAAATTTGTCACCGCGCGTCACATCAAGGAGCGGCTGGTTCGCGAAACCCGGGGCAATGTTTCACTTCAGATCAGCGACACCGAAACCGCCGGTGCCTTCGAGATCAACGCCCGCGGAGAAATGCAGATCGCAATCCTGGTCGAGCAAATGCGGCGCGAAGGTTACGAAGTAATGGTGTCGCGACCTGAGGTAATTTTTCGCCGCGATGATAATGGCAACGTGCTGGAGCCGATCGAAAATCTTTATGTGGATATTCCGCCTGAAAATCTCGGCGACGTTATGCAATCGATCGCCGGCCGGAAGGGTGAAGTGGTGAACATCTTGCACCACGC
>DATFCK010000262.1:0-5834 GCA_035253185.1 Chthoniobacterales bacterium
CGAGCCTGCCACCGAAGGGTTCGCAAGAACCGGAATTCCCCAGGCGCAGAGGCGCATTGTTAATCGGCCCGGTTGTTCCGGCCACCGTCTGTATCAGCTCTCCATTCACGTACAACCGGTAGTTGGAACCGTCGAATGTTCCGGCGATGTGAACCCAGGTATTCAGCGGGAAATCGGCGGGCGCGCTGGTCTCCGGACCGCCGGGATTACCAAAGAAGTAGTGGCCGCCGCCGGCCGAAGTCCAGCCCAGCTGATAATTGCCTTCAGTGTTGCTACTGGTGCAGTTGTTCCGTTTGCCCAGCAGATGCTGAAGAGAATTCGAACTGGTGCGAAAAGCCCACAGTTCCACGCTGAATGGCGCGTTGGGAAAGTCTAACGACGTCGAGTCCGGTATATCGACCACGTCATTAACGCCATCGAAGCTGAAAGCCTGGCCGACCATCCCCGTCGCGAAGCCTGCCCCGTTCAGCAACGCGCCATTGTTGCCATGACCGCTGATGTCGCTCCCGTTCCCGTCTCCGGGCAACCACGCGACCATACCGCTCGGTGGTTCAACACATGAGGTGCATACGCCGGAGCTGCCGGCATTGAAAATTGCCTGAATCTCGGCCGGGCTAAGGGGCCGGTTAAAAATCTGTAATTCGTCGATGTCGCCAAAAAACGCATTTTCGACATCGTTATCACCGCGGGCACCGATGGCAGGGTTCGTGGTAAAAGTGAATCCGGTATCGTACAAGACACTGCCGGCCGGCACGCCATCAATATAA
This sequence comes from Chthoniobacterales bacterium, assembly GCA_035253185.1. Lineage (GTDB taxonomy): Bacteria > Verrucomicrobiota > Verrucomicrobiia > Chthoniobacterales > UBA10450 > DATFCK01. The sequence goes on from DATFCK010000262.1 coordinate 768, forward strand.
AAAATGACCTGGCTGCCGGACTTGGTGACTGCCACATGATGATAATTCGTGTCGGTAATCGTGCCTGACGACTTTACGTTCGATACCTGGACGCGGGTGAGCACCAGTTGGTTAGTGGCCTGATCGATGAGAAATCCGTAACCGCCATTTCCGAACGCGAAAAAAGTGCCGCCTTCGACGCCGGGTTTCCCGTTGTTAGTGACGATCGAAGCACTGGCGCGCCGGATCCAGGCATCGATGGTAAAGTTTTGCGTTTGAAGCGCCGGACTGTTTGCTACGCGCACTCGATCGCCGTTGCCATTCGTATCGCCGTGCCCGCCGAGGCTGAACGCCTGCCCTGCTTTCCCACTAACGAATGTTACCGCGCCCTGAACGATGCCGTTGTTACCGCCAACCGCGTCCATCGCGTTCCCATCCGCCTGCCACCAACTAACCAGCCCCGCGGGGGCAGGCGTGCACGGTTGGGCATCGGTTGATTCGGCCACGTAATACTGGACGACCGACCCGGTATTCGTGCTGATATCGTTCCAGCGGGCGCTTCGGGTGTTGCCGACAGAAAAAAACGTCAGAACATCTTCCACTCCGCTGGAGTTGTTAGGTTCGCCCGGTGACCAGTTGGTGAATATCCAGGGTTCACCTGACACCCAGGTCCAGCTGCCGGCGGCTTCGTTATTCTTATCGCGCTGAAAGCCCCCGAGATTGGGCCCTTCATTGTTGCCCGCGCCATCGATGGCCCAGTAATCGGGGCAATCGATTCCGCTAAACACAAACGCATTTTCTTCAGCCGAGGCGAGTGTTGCCAAATCGGCAGGGCGTCCGTTAGGCGCGACCAGAGCCCGGGCCTGGGCACGCGCGACGAGCCAGCTGAACTGTTCCCCTGTGATCGCCTGAACCGAGTAGTAATGACCGTTAGCAGGCCACTGATGCCATTCGCCGACTGACCATCCGCACGGGGCGGTTTGAGCACCGAGGTTGGAAAGAGTGAACCCTAGTACACTGAAAATGGCGGCCCGAGCGACAAGTAAAAGTCGTCCCGGAGAATAGCTGCAGCTCCACCATAATTGTGAGGGGGGACTCGCCTTCAAACCGGGTGCGATTGTGCCATAACAACCGTCCCAAAATAAAGCGAAATGGACGCTACCCCGGCGCGAAGCCGATGGTCCGAAAATCTGCCTAACTCGCTAAACTGACGAGGGATGGGATTGATCGGACGATAACACCCCCGCGATCTAATACAGATCTTTGCGCCGATGTTCGAATACTCTCATGCGGTCCCGAACCGATTTTAGAACTTCCTCCGAGATTTCCGCCGTGACCAATTCCTCGCGATCGGCTGACGCGCCGGCCACGATGACCCCATACGGATCGATGATGGCCGATGTTCCGCAAAACGTCACGCCGTCGTCCGTCCCAACCCGATTGGCCAGAATGACGTAGCATTGATTCTCCATCGCCCGCGCCAGAGCCAGAACGCGAAGATGTTCCAACCGCGGAAACGGCCAGGCCGACGAATTTACCAGGACATCGAGCTTATGATCCACCGCGAGTTTCCGCGCCACTTCGGGAAAGCGAAGGTCGTAACAAATCGTTAGGCCGAAATTGAATCCGCGGGCGGTGCAGGCTGCGAACTTTTCGCCCGGTGCAAAAACCGGCCGCTCATCGAAAGAACCAACGGTAACCAAATGCGTTTTGCGGTAGGTAGCGACCACTTCGCCACCGGCTTCGATGAATACCTGCGCGTTGAAGATCTTGTCGTCCACGCGTTCCGACACGCCGCAAACGACCGCGATAGAAAGTTCTTCCGCCATCTGTTCCAGCCGCGGCACCGCGCCTTCGGTCCACTCAGTGGCATGTTTCTGAATCGCCGGCATGGAGTAGCCGGTGTCGCTCATCTCCGGAAACACGACCAGTTCAGCGCCCGCTTTTTTCGCGCGCGATGCAAACTCCCGAATCTTGCGAAGGTTCGCGCCAATTTCTCCGGGCGAACACGCAATTTGAGCAACGGCAACTTTCATCCCCTAAGGTAGCGGCGGTTCGCCGAACCGCCATGGCGATTGAGGTCAATCGCCGCTACCGGAGGGTCTTATCCAGCTTTCCGATCTTGCCAATTTCCGGCCACCGCCAGGCCGCGCCAAACACGACCAAAATAGTTCCAATTCCTCCGCTTACCACCGAGATCACCGGCCCGAACAGCGCAGCCGTTAGGCCAGACTCCAGCGCGCCGAATTCATTGGAGGTCCCGATAAAAATATTGTTCACTGCCGAAACCCGTCCGCGCATCTGGTCGGGCGTGACCAACTGCACGATCGACCCGCGAATGATCACGCTTACGCTATCCAGCGCGCCGATGACGAACAACATCGCCAGCGAGAGCCATAGCGCGGTCGATAGCCCAAACACGATTGTGGCCAGACCAAAACCGGCCACGGACCAGAGCAGCGCCTTGCCCGCCTGACGCATCGGCGGCAGGTAAGCGACGGTCAAAGCCATCACCAAAGCGCCGATGGCTGGCGCCGCCCGCATCCATCCCAGCCCCACCGGCCCACAATGAAGGATTTGATCGGCAAAAATGGGAAGCAATGCGACGGCGCCGCCTAACAACACCGCAAACAAATCCAGCGTAATCGTCGCCAGAATGACTTTTCGGCTGAACACGAATCGCATTCCCGCGGCCAGGCTTGCCCAACGACTGTGTTCCGGTTTCGCCCGGACCTGTTTCGCCCGTGGAATCGGCAGCATTAGTAGGAAAAACAAAACGGCGCTGATCATTTCCAGCGTGTAAACAAATGGAAAACCGATGTGGGCCACGAAAAAGCCGCTCATCGCCGGGCCGGCCACCGATCCGATCTGAAACACGCTGTTATTCCAGGTAACTGCATTTGAGAATGCGTCGCGCGGCACCAGCGTCGGGAAAAACGAGCTACGCGCCGCCCAGTTGAACGTCTGCCCAACCGCGCGAATAAACAGAAGGGCGTAAATGATCGGCACCGACGGGTCGTCGAAATGAAAGTCGGCGTGGTGCCGTTCGAAGATCCCAGCTACACCTGCCAGGGTATGGTTCGCCGATCGCAAAAGGGGAAACTGCGGAATGGCAAGATGCTTCCAGGAAACCAGCGCCAGAAGTGCTGACGTGGTGGCGGTCAAGACTAACGAGACCAGAATAATTTTCTTGCGGCTGATACGATCAGCCAGAGCACCGGCCGGCAGAGACAAGCCCACGATCGGAATTGCAAACACCAGTCCCACCAGTCCCAGCGCGGTGGCCGAATGGGTTCGCGCGTAAATCTCCCATTCCACCGCTACCGCCAGCATCTGACGCCCTATTACTGACAACAGATTGCCAATGGTGAACAGAGTGTAGCCACGCGATCGAAATGCGGCATACGGGTCGTGTTTACCGCCTTCAGGGAGGACCGGACCGCTAATTTGCGGCCGCTGACTGACCGGCGATTCGATGCTGTCAGGCGGTAAGTCTTCGAACTGCGGCATGGAAGCGGTCAAAGTTCCAGCAGCGGATCAAAACACAAGTTGGCGCTCGCGCTTGCTACCTTTGCTGAGCGCCGCTACAGAGGAAAAATGCCCACCGACACCGCTCCGGCTAAAGCCTTGTATACCCGCAGTAACCCGTTTCCCGCGAAGCTGAAAGTGAGCCGGCGTTTGAGTGGCGAAGGATCCGAGAAAGATACCCGTCACTTCGAACTCGATCTTACCGGGTGGGGCTTGAGTTACGAAGTAGGCGACTCAGTGGCGGTTTATCCTACTAACGATCCGGTGTTAGTGGATGAGATTATCCGGGCAATATCCGCCAAAGGTGACGAACCTGTTCCCGCCGCGAAAACTACCAAGCCGTTTCGCGAAGCCCTCTTGCGCGATTATTCGATCACTCAGCCCACTCCCAAATTTTTGAAGGCGATCGCCGAACGCGCTTCGGCAGCGCCGCTTCTCACCGGATTGCTCGCGCCGGACCGAAAGCAGGATCTCGATACTTACCTGTGGGGAATGGAGGTAATCGATTTCCTGACCGAACACCCGTCCGCCAAGTTTACGCCGGAAGAATTTGTCGGCCTGCTGACGAAATTGCAGCCTCGGCTTTACTCCGTCGCCTCCAGCCTCAAGGCATTTCCCGATCAGGTCCATTTCATCATCGACATCGTGACTTACGAGAGTCACGGCCGATTGCGCAAAGGGGTGGCATCAACTTTTCTGGCTGAGCGTGCGGAAAATGTTCCGGTGCCGGTGTATCCGAGTTCAGCCAAACATTTTCATCTGCCGGACGATCCAAACACGCCGATCATCATGGTCGGACCGGGCACGGGGATCGCGCCGTTCCGGGCGTTCCTTCAGGAACGATACGCCGTGGGCGCGAAAGGGGACAACTGGCTGTTCTTCGGCGCGCAACATCAAAGCTGTGATTACGCCTACGGTGACGAATTCGAGAAATGGAAGCAGGACGGTTTTCTGACCCGCCTCGATTGCGCGTGGTCACGCGACCAGGCGCACAAAGTCTATGTGCAGCACAAAATGGCTGAAGCGGCGGCGGATATTTGGAATTGGATCGATGCCCGCGGGGCGCAATTCTTCGTTTGCGGTGATGCCTGGAAGATGGCCAAGGATGTGGACGCGACCTTGCGCAAGATCGTGCAGGAACAGGGCGGCAAAACCGTGGAACAGGCTAACGAGTACGTCGAAAAACTGAAGAGCGATAAACGGTACAAACGAGACGTTTATTAGCGGTGCTTCGCGCCGCTGACGTGAAATCGTTGCAGCGTTGGAGCCGTTAAAGTCGTCACCACGGGCCACGGGCTTATTCCGGCTCGACTTGATTGCAGCCGTTGAGTTTTCGGTCGGCATTCTATTAACACCGGGGCTTCAGCCCGGTGTATTTCAACGCATTCGCGACCCAGCCGTTCGTAACCGCTTACCTTGATCGCGGTCGTCGCATCGCGCCAATCACGCCACCAAGCCAGACGATTGCGCAAATGCCGGCCAGCGCGCCGCCATATACCAGCCAGTTAGGCCGGTACCACAGAATGAGCCGGCCACGGGAGCCGGCCGGGACCTCGATTA
>DATFCK010000263.1:0-2451 GCA_035253185.1 Chthoniobacterales bacterium
CGGAATGATTCACCTCGTAGTCGGCCCCGAGGAGGCGTGACCGGCGCCGCCTTCGGCGCCGGAAACCCCAAATCCCAAATTCCAAGCACCAATCTCAATATCGCAGCGGGAACTTTGAATATTGGAAATTGGAGCTTCCCCTGCTGCTTGGGGTTTGGTGCTTGGTTCTTTCTCTTCTGCGCTAGCAGAAGAGCATGTCGTCCAGGGTCGGCTGAAAGGTGCGCGCTTTTGTTTCGCCGATTTGAAATTGCGGGCTGACCTCGGCCTGAGAGGCACAGAAAATTTCGAGCCCCGGTCTGCCTAACTTCTCGCAGGTCGAACGCACCGCGGTGCAGGCAAGGTCGGGAGTGTTGCAATCACGGCTGAGGTGCCCAAGCACGATCCGCTCGATTTTTCCCGGCAGGAGCTCGGAGATAACGGTCGCAGCTGAAGCATTCGATAAATGCCCGTGCCGCGACATGATCCTCTGCTTTACCGGCCAGGGCCGATATGGGTCCGCTTGAAGCAATTTCTCATCGTGGTTGGTCTCGATCACGAGCGTGTGGGCTTCACGCAAACGCTCGACCAGCATTTTGGTGGCGTATCCGAGATCGGTGATGTAACCGAGGGCGCGTGATCCGCTGTGGAACAAAAAGCCAACCGGATCTACCGCATCATGTGGCACCGGAAAGCTCTGAATGTTAATGTCGCAGATTGTGAATTCAGCGCCGGTCCGAAAAATTCGCCAATTACGATGCTGGTCCAGAGCGCTATCGCATCTCACTGCCTCGGCGGTCAATCTGTTGGCATAAATTGGGACCTGAAATTTGCGGCAAAGGACTTCCAGACCGCAAATGTGATCGCCATGTTCGTGGGTCAGCAGGACCCCGTCGAGTTGCTCCGGCGTGACCCCGCACTGTTCGAGCCGCAACACCAGCTGGCGCGCGCTTAAGCCGCCATCGACCAAAATCTTGCAGTGACCAGTGGAAACGAGAGAAGAATTCCCGGCGCTGCCGCTACCGAGCATGGTCACGCTGAACACGCCGGATGTTTAATTGATACGGAGCCGATTCACAAACGGAAACATCAAAGGGTGGTGTTATTTTGGTCGTCCGAGCCCAAAATATTGGGTATTGCAGGCAACACGCCGGCCGTGGCGCATCAACCAGGCCTTGAATCGGGGCCGGCGACGTTCTGCCTAACTATTTCGGTCCGGCAGCGCCAGTTTACGGGCCTGCGGCAACGCAAGAATGCGCGCTTTTTTGTTGGAGTAAGCCAGGGATCGGAACCTTCGGATCTCATCGAGCCGACGCATTCCGTTGAGCGTATCCAGGTAACGAGTGTAACTGGAAGCGAGCTCGGTCGTTTCCAGGTAGCGCCCGCGAAGATTCGCACACTCGAACGCGTTTGGATTAGTCCGGGCGAACAAATGGAAACGCAGCCAGCGTCGATCCGTACGCGACACCCGCTGGGTCTTTCGAAAAAACGCCACAAACAACAATAGGACAAGATAAGTATCCACCTGCGCCTGCAGTTCGAGGTTCCGGGCGAAATCTTCCGCCTCGATCTCTCGCCGGCCGGTCTGGAATTCCAGGGCCGCGTGAAGGGCGTGATTAATTTCCTCCACGAATACAATTAGCGAACGGATGTTATGCTCGTTTAACCCTGCGCGCGGATCGTGTTGTTCGAGCTGATCGATCAGCCATCGCGAATAATAAATGCCAACGTAAAGGCGATTGTCCGATCGTCGCAGAAAAGTCCGTGCCAATTCGCTCAGCTCCCGGGCAGAGGCGCCGGCCAGACGGGATAACTGGGCTGATCGCCGCCGGTCAATCAGACAATCTTCCAGATTGATCCCGACCTGCGCGTAGGTGCGCTCAAACAATTTCTGGATCTGGCTGAACAGCGTCTCGTTCACAGAGCAACGGTTGGACGCGCGTCGTCGTCGAGATTCAATAATTGATCGGAAAGACGGTTCAACGCCAGCCGGACATCGCGAAACCGATCAGCCAGTTCTTCAAACACATCAGCCAGTTCACAACGACGCGCCGTCACATGGGATGACACCATTTGATAATTGGCGCGTCCAATTTGTTCGTAAAACCGGACATCCGGTCCTCCTCTCAAGCTGCGTTTCTGGGTGTTTTCGTGAAAGATGCCGCTGACGAACAGCGAATAATTGCCCACGTGCGCTCGCAGCAAAAATGCCTGTTCCGGCGTCACCCGCTGCAGCGCGATCAACATGTCGGAAATGTATTGATTTAGGGAATCACCGCTGACGTGCGGATTTCGGAGCAAGCTGGTCCGGGAAAATGTTTCCAAGAGCGATCCGACATAATCGCTGAGTTTACGGTCACCGATACCGGCCTGTTGCAATACGTGACGGGCCAGAATGTAAAAATAAAACTGCGACGAAATTCGGAGCTGCGCCGGGTTGGAAAGAATCGCGTCCACCAATCGCGGATTATCAAG
>DATFCK010000264.1:0-2605 GCA_035253185.1 Chthoniobacterales bacterium
TGCTTATAATTACTATAATGCGTCACGCCATATTCTTATCTCTTTTTGCCGCGGTTGCGGTCGCGACCCGCACTTATGCCGCTGATGATGGTCGCGTCACCTCTGTCAGCCTGGTGCGCGAGATGAACATGGCGCGGCAGAATCCCGCGCTTTACGCCAGTTATGTCGAACAGATGCGTTCCAATTTCAACGGTACGCATTACGTCATGCCCGGCGGCACCCGCGTCCGCAGCAAAGAGGGAGCGCGCGCTTTGGACGATGCGATCCGGTTTTTGAAACGCGCGCGTCCGCAGTCGCCTTTGACGTTGTCGCCCGGAATGTGCCGGGCGTCCGCCGACCATTGTGCGGACCAGGCGGGAGGTCGGAAGGGACATAACGGCAGTGATCGCAGTAATCCCGGCGCTCGCATCAGTCGCTACGGCGAATGGGGCGGGGCATGGGGCGAAAATATTTCCTACGGTAAGACGAACGCGCGCGACATCATCATCGGGCTCATAATCGATGACGGACTTCCGGCGCGGAAACACCGCAAAAACATTTTCAATCCGAAGTTCAACGTCGCAGGCGCGGCGTTTGGACCGCACGCCGGTTATCGCACGGTTTGCAGCATGGATTTCGCCGGTTCGTACGTTGAGCGAGGCTCTGCGTCCGGCACGCTGGTTGCCAGAGGTTTCTAACGCGGCTGTTCCCCCCAGAACGCTGTCGGCCGCCAATGGTTCTGGTTATCCAGATCCGTGGTCCCGTACCGAATATTTTCGTATATGCGAAATTATTCGGTACGGAAACGGGCCGGAAATATCGGGATGTAACGCGGTGTGAATCGCGCTGGTCATTTGCGCGAATTACTCTTAATTGCGTTCGCCATGCCTACCGCCGCCGCAACCAAGAGCGCAATTTCGCCCCGCCGCGACGAAGATTTCCCGGAGTGGTACCAACAGGTCATCCGGGCCGCCGAATTGGCCGAGCCATCGGATGTGCGCGGCTGCATGGTAATCCGTCCGTGGGGTTATGGATTGTGGGAAAACATGCAGCACCATCTGGATGCCATGTTTCGCGCCACCGGTCATCGAAACGCTTATTTCCCGCTGTTCATTCCTCTCAGCTATTTTGCAAAGGAAGCCGAACACGTTGAGGGTTTCGCGAAAGAATGCGCTGTCGTTACCCATAGCCGGCTGGAAGTGGGAGAAGACGGCAAGATGCGGCCGGCCAGTCCCCTGACCGAGCCACTGGTGGTTCGACCGACATCCGAAACGATTATCGGTGCCAGTTACGCGAAATGGGTTCAATCGTATCGCGATCTGCCGATTCTTATCAATCAGTGGGCAAACGTCGTCCGCTGGGAGATGAGGCCCCGGTTATTTTTGCGCACCACCGAATTTCTGTGGCAGGAAGGCCATACCGTTCACGAGACCGAAAAGGAAGCGAGGGAGGAAACTCGCCGGATGCTCGATGTTTACGAAACGTTTGTCCGCGATCATTGCGCGATTCCGGTTTGTGCCGGCGAAAAGTCGGAGAGCGAACGATTCCCGGGCGCGGTGCAAACGTTGTCGATTGAAGCGATGGCCCAGGATCGTAAGGCGATCCAGGCTGGAACTTCCCATTTTCTGGGTCAAAATTTCGCCAAGGCCAGTAACATCCGTTTTCAAACGCGAGAGGGGAAAGAGGAATTCGGCTGGACCACCAGCTGGGGAATGACAACGCGAATGGTCGGCACCATGATCATGGCGCATGGGGACGATGACGGAGTAGTTCTGCCGCCGCGAATTGCACCCACCCAAATTATCATTCTGCCGGTGGCACCAAAAGAGGACACCCGCGCCCGGGTATTCGAAGCTTGTGACCGGCTTCGCACTCAGCTTCGCGAATTGCGTTTCAGCGATGCCCCTTTGGAAGTAGAAGTGGATCGCCGCGATCTCGGCGGGGGCGTCAAGAGTTGGGAATGGATCAAAAAAGGCGTGCCGGTCCGGGTCGAAATTGGTCCCCGCGATTTGCAGGCCGGATCGGTCGTCGTTAGCCGTCGTGATCAGCCTGCGAAATCGAAAGAATCAATGACCACGCCGGAATTTGTGAACCGTGCCTCAGAAATACTCGGCGATATTCAGAAGAATCTGTACGAGCGCGCGCTGGAATTTCGAAACTCGAACACTCGAGAGATTAATTCACGTGACGACTTCTACGATTTCTTCACTGCGAAAAACGCGGACAAGCCCGAGATCCATGGCGGATTTGCGCTGGCGCACTGGAACGGCTCCCGGGAAGTGGAAGAGAAGGTAAAAGAAGATTTGAAGGTGACGATCAGGGTTATTCCGTTCCAGGACGACGGTGGCGCGGGCCGGTGCATTTTCACCGGCGAGCCCAGTAAACAGCGAGCGATTTGGGCAAAGTCATATTAGATTCACCGGGCCGGTTGGTGTGCTCGCGGGAAGGTGGTGTTGACGGTGCCACAGGCCTCGTTTATTTCCGCAATGTCGATGGAATTAAAGCTCTACAGTCGCGAATGGTGCTCATGGTGCATCGATGCCAAAGAATATCTAACCGACCGCGGTTATTCTTTTGTCGAAATCGATGTGGGCGAGGATCGCGATGCGTATCAGGAGATGAAAGA
>DATFCK010000265.1:0-7061 GCA_035253185.1 Chthoniobacterales bacterium
TAGCAGGGGGTATGCCCTGATTTGCTGCCCCCGCTATTCTATTTAGAGCCGCAGCGGGCCCCCGTTCCTTCCCTCTCCGGCAGGTTCACCCAGGGCGCCGCGGAGGCCACTCCCTCACCCGCTACTTCCCAGGCGCGCGGCTAAGGTGGGCAGTAATAATTTGGGCGCCGTCGCTCAACTTTACCTCGTTGTCCGCGATATCTATCACCCGAAGGGTTATCGCAACGGAGCGTATTGGAGTATGGACGGTGACGGTATCGCCTTCGGCGACCTGCTTTCCGTTGATGACGGCGAGGCGCGGATGACCGAGCGCGATGGTTGAGACCTGGACCAGATCCTCGGTGAGCCGCACCACGATCGGGTCAGGTTTGGAACCATGGCGTCCCTCCGCCGACAGCCGGTGTGTTCCAACCCGGATCAGGCGGCGAATAGCGGCGCTCTCCTCGTGGATCAAATCGCGATGCACGAACCAGTACGCCACGGCAAATGCCAGAGCTGCGACCACCACGAGCCTAACAACCGTCCGAAAGAACCGTTTGCCGAATTGCTCCGGCTTCGAAACGGGTATCCCGTCCGATCTCTGTGCTTCAGGCGCCGTAACCGCCGACTCCAGCAGCCTGGGCCGCGGACCGAAGTCGGACAACACTTTCATGGCCGCGAACCGAGCATCTGTTGTTCCATAAACGGATCGGCGCCACAACGTGCAAACCGGGGCGCCTTGTGGCGCTGTCGCCCTTCGTTAAAGTAGTTCCCCGTGGCTTCTCGATTTGCGCCCGTCGCTTTGCTATTGATCATGGCCGGCCTTGCTGGTACCGAGGCTGTGGCCGAACAACCGCGGCCGGTCACGATCGGCGGTTCGGCCAGCCTGAACTACCGGCAGTTCGGTATGTTGGCCATCCAGGACGGCGGCAGGCGCAAACCGGTAGATACGTTTGCCCGGGAGAGCCTGATCCGAATTACCGGTCGCTCCAGTGCCCGCGATAAAACCAATCGGGTTTGGCAGCCTAACGATTTTGTGCTGTCTGCTTTGCTGGAAACCCACGATTGGCGCAACGAACCGATGATTCTGGTTTCGTTAGGCAAATTGAAGGAGAAGCTGGGGCTTCCGGTAGAGCAACGTCGATTCACCTTCGCCGAGTTGAGTGCTATTCCGGAATTGAACCGTTTGGTGGGCGAGGCGCACGGATTGCGAGCCGCCGAGAAACCGCTCGACCGTATCCAGAGTGAAGCAATGGCGGTAGGCGAACGACTGGCCCTGCTTGCTCACCTGATGGACGGAAGCGCATTCCTCATCGTGCCGGCGGCGGCCAAAGAAACCGACCCGTGGGTGGTGCCGCCCGACTTTCCGAAATATTATTCCGAGCAGCAATTCGAGCCGGTGCGCTCGCAGCTACAAGCGGTGGCGACGAGCTACGTTCAACCGGACAGTTTTCAATTCAGTCGGGCCGGTAAAATGTTGCGCGACAATCTGCGTTTGCTCAGTCCCAACATATATCCCCAGGAACAACGGCTTCGCCTGGAATATTTCTCAAATCACCTTCACGCGTTTTACCGCGCGGTCTGGATTTATGCGCTGGCGTTTGTCCTGCTCATGATTGGCCAGCTGCGCGGACGCGGGAACTTATTACGAAATCTTGGCGTCGGCGTGGCTGTCATCGCAATCGGTCTGCACGCCACCGGAATTGTTCTTCGGTGTATGATCGGGGGACGCCCGCCCGTGACTAACATGTATGAATCGGTGATCTGGGTGTCGTTCGCCGCCTCAGCGTTCGCCCTGGTCTTTTTCGCGATATATCGCTCGGCGATTTATCTGATCGCGGCATTGCCGGCGACGATTCTGGCTTTGCTGCTGGTGCATCAAATGCCGATCGCGATGCCATCAAGCATTGATCCGCTGGTGCCGGTTCTTCGCGATAATTTCTGGCTAACCGTGCACGTCCTCACCATCACCCTGGGTTACGCCGCGTTCCTGCTGGCCTGGGCGTTCGGTCATGTCCTGCTCATGCGCTACGTATGGTGGCCAGCGGCCACCCGAACCAATCACACCCTGCATTTTCTCCTTTATCGCGTCATTCAACTGGGAGTGTTGTTGCTTGCCGCCGGCACCATCCTGGGCGGGGTATGGGCTAACTATTCGTGGGGCCGATTCTGGGGCTGGGATCCCAAGGAAACATGGGCGCTCATTGCCCTGCTTTGTTACATCACCACGCTCCATGGTCGGCTTGCAGGGTGGTGGACCCAGTTTGGATTGGTGGTGGCCAGCGCGGTCTGTTTCCTGGCGGTTTTGATGGCTTGGTACGGGGTGAATTTCGTTCTCGGAAAAGGCCTCCACAGTTACGGCTTTGGCATTGGTGGCGAAACTTACGTGGCGATTTTTGTTGGGCTCGATTTGTTGTTCGTCGGATTCGCCGTTTGGCGCTATCGCGCCAGCAAACGACCGGCTGCGGCCAGGAGTGTCGCAGAACGGGAACCGGTTGGCGCGTAATTCCTAACCAGCACGGCTGCTTGAAAAACGCGACCTCATAGAACGCGGATGCGTTTGGCAGTGAGGTCTGCGAGTTAGTCTGATCCGGTAAGTGGACAGAGAAAGCGACGAGACATCGCTTCTACAATGCCCGGAAGCTTCATTTCATAACGACAATTGGCCGAGCAGCCTAACCACTAGCCGCGTGTCACCGGTTGAGATGGTTCTCGCAGATCTCGCATACGACATGAAGCAGGAACTTATGCGCTTCCTGGATGCGAGCGGTTGAGGTTCCGGAAACGAGCAGTTCTACCTCGGCGATTCCGGTGCAGGATCCGCCCTCCCGGCCCAGAAGGGCAATGGTTTTGAGCCCTTGCGCCTTCGCTTCCTGCAATGCGCGTTGCACATTTCGGGAATTTCCTGAAGTGGTGATTCCGATCAGGAGATCGTTGCGCTGTCCAAACGCGCGTACTTGACGGGCAAAAACTTCGTCGAACCCGTAATCGTTAGCCGTGGCGGTGAGAAGACTTCCGCCCTGCGACAGATTCAATGCTGGATAAGGGCGGCGATCCTTTTCGAAACGGCAGGCGAATTCGGTGCAAAAATCGGCTGCATCTGCGGCGCTACCCCCGTTGCCGCATACCAGAAGCTTGTGGCCGTTGTTCAGGCAATTCACGATCAGGTCGGCCGCAGCTATGACGATTGATTCAGATTGCTCCAGGCGACGCAGCGTCTCGGTAGCGCTGGCTATCGCACTTTGGAAAACTTTTGCCGGTGAGTTTTGCATAACAGAACATCAATTCGAGCAGTCCAAGTCTAATGCCGGCGGCGGCTGAATCAACCGGGCGCCGCGATACCGGCTTCACCGGGTCTAACGACTCTTGGTCGAGCCGTCAGCGCCATCGAAAAATTCCACCAATCCGGTTTCCAAAGAATAAACCGCACCCACAATCAGGAGACCATCCGATTGAATGAGCTTTTCCAGCAACTCCGAACCGTGACGCAGATGATCGGCCGACGCGCGAACGTTGGCCCGCACCCCTTCGCTGATCAGTGTTTCGCGATCCGGTTTGCCAGGCATTTCCACCAGCGTTTCCAACGATGGTCGAACGCGATCGACGATGGAGCGCAAATTACGCGATTCAGTTGTGGCAATGCCCTGCAGTTCATCCAATGCCGCGCCGACGGCTCCGCACTGGGAGTGACCGAGCACGACCACCAACCGGGTTCCAAATCTGGATGCAGCGAATTCCACGCTGCCGACCTGCGAGGGAGCCACGATGTTTCCGGCTACACGAATCACAAAAAGATCGCCGAATCCCTGATCGAATACCAATTCCGCCGGGACCCGCGAATCGGAACATCCCAAAATAATGGCAAACGGTTCCTGGCCGCCAATTAGCTGTTCGCCTGGCGCAGTAATCGACAGGCAGCGACCTTCGGCCTGACTTTGAACAAAACGGGCATTCCCCTGGCGGAGGCGAGCGAGGGCAGCACTTGCAGGTATCATGTTTATTAATCTTTTTCGCCCGGTCGTCGTTTGAGATACGCACGCCCATAACTGTCTTCAATTGTTTTCTCGTTGCCGCGCCTGCGACTTGAGCGACACGCCTTGTATACAAATCACCGTCACCGCACAGCAGTTACGCAGGTGTAGAACATAATCACCGGGAACAAAATGCGCGATACTGGGTTCGAACCAGTGACCCCTACCGTGTCAAGGTAGTGCTCTACCACTGAGCTAACCGCGCCGAAAAGCAGAGTGATAACTGATTCGTGTTATGTGATCCGTCAAGCCTCAGGCTGACGTAAATCCAGACGCTGTCCGCAAACCGCGCCCGGTCCCAAAACGGGAATTTCGAGCAGTAGTTAGGCGGCCAGTTTGACTGCGTCTTTGTGACCGAGAATGCGGACCGTGTCCTTTAGTTGCTCTACTTTAAGCGGTTTCTTCAACACCGTGATCGGGCCTTTGGCCAAAATTCGGTTCAGCATCTCACTATCAGGATAACCAGTAATAATTATGATCGGGCATTCTGGCTGTTGCTCCTTGGCCATGTCATAAACATCGTCCGCCGGGCCATCGGGCAACTTCAAATCAAGAAAGATGAGATCGAACTTTTGTTTGTCGAGCGCGGCTAACGCCTCCTTGACGGTGCCGACAACCACCCGACTGAAACCGATCTTTTTCAAAAACAATTTGAAAAGGTTCTGCAGACTTTCGTCGTCATCCACCACCAACACCGTAGGCTGGCCGGACTTGTCCTCCTTCAAAATGTCTTTGTCTAACGACGACTTTTTGATGCGCCAACGACCACCTATCTGGATCGCCGGCAGTTGTCCGCGCTGCACCAGATAATAAACGGTCGGCAAAGGTATCCGAAGATATTTGGCCGTTTCTTTGACGGTCAGGAGGTTATGCATGGAAAACAATCATCAAGTCGCGCGGAATTCGGCAAGACAATTTCGCTCGGTTGAGCATTATAAATTTGAGAATGCATGTCAATTCTCTTCTGTGTCTACTGGTCAGTTTACTCCTTGCTTTCCGTAAAAACATGCTCAAAAAGAGCGATTTTGGCTTTTTTTTGGGGGTAGTCGCGACTGGACAACCCTAAGCTGCCGGTGAACTATTCGTGCTCGATGAATGCGCTGTTCTTCAAACGCTTTTTACAACGGCCATTCCAAATCGCGTCCATCGTGCCTAGTTCAAGAGCATTGGTTGAACGGGTAGCTGACAAAATCGACTTCAACCGCGCCAGAGTGATTGCAGAATATGGGCCGGGTGAAGGCGTGCACTCGCGCGAGATTGCGCGCCGGATGCGCCCCGATGCCCGCTTGCTTTTGTTCGAACTCGATCCCGCGTTTTCGCGAGATCTGGAGCGTCAATTCGCGGACGATCCGCGGGTAACGGTACTGAACCGTAATGCTGCCGATCTGCCCATGGAGATGAAAGCCCGGGGCCTGACCCACTGCGATTACATTGTCTCCGGTATTCCGTTCAGCATTTTGAAGCTCGATAAAAAACGAGCGCTCTTGAAGGAAACGTACCAGGCTCTGGCGCCGGGCGGAAGCTTCATCATCTATCAGGTGACTAACGAGTTGAAACAGCATGCCACGATCTTCGATGCAGCCGAATCGGAATATTTCCTTCAAAATATTCCGCCTATGTTCATCACCGAGTTTCGAAAAGGCCCGATGCTGAACGGTCACGCCTACCCACCAAAAAAATCGCGGCGACGGCAGGTCGAAAAATTACATTCCCGCAATCTGGCATGACCGCTTCGCGGACTCGCCTGGAAAAGGATTCGATGGGCGAGATGCTCGTCCCCGAGTCGGCTCTTTACGGCGCTTCCACTCAGCGCGCCGTTCTCAATTTTCCAATCAGTGGCTACGCATTTCCCCGACCGTTCATTCGCGCGCTGGGCTTGATCAAATGGGCCGCTGCTCAGGCTAACCACGACCTCGGTTTATTGGATGCCCATCGTTCGGCATTCATCGTTCAAGCCGCCGAAGAAGTCGTTGAAGGCAAACTGGACGACCATTTCCCGCTCGACATCTTTCAGACCGGCTCGGGCACCAGCACCAACACCAACGCTAACGAGGTCATAGCCAATCGCGCCGCGCAGCTCGCCGGAAAACCGATCGGTTCCAAGGACCCGGTTCACCCTAACGATCACGTCAACATGGGACAATCGAGCAATGACGTGATTCCATCAGCTATTCACGTCAGCGCCGCGGAAGAACTGAAAAATAAATTGGTTCCTGCGCTGGAAAAGCTCGGTGCCGCGCTCGACGCCAAAGCGAAAGAATTCTGGGATATTATTAAGATCGGACGAACCCATCTGATGGACGCCACTCCGGTGCGGCTCGGCCAGGAATTTTCCGGTTACGCGCAGCAAGTCTTCTATGGCCGCGATCGCGCCCAAAGAGCTGTTGCCGTGCTGCGCGAGCTTGCTCTCGGCGGCACCGCAGTGGGCACCGGCCTGAATCGGCACGTCGATTTTCCGGGAAAAGTGATGCATCACCTGCACCAACGAACCGGAATTGAATTTTACGAAGCCAAAAACCATTTCGAAGCGCAGGGTGGAAAGGACGCAGTGGTGGAAGCGAGCGGACAGTTGAAAACGATTGCTGCCAGCCTGTTCAAGATCGCCAACGACATTCGGTTGCTGGGAAGCGGGCCGCGGTGCGGCATTGGCGAAATTCAATTACCGGCGACGCAGCCGGGCAGCTCGATTATGCCGGGAAAAGTGAACCCGGTAATGTGCGAATCGATGATGATGGTGTGCGCCCAGGTTTTTGGAAACGACACCTGCATCACCTGGGCCGGAGCAAATGGTAACTTCGAGCTCAACGTAATGATGCCGGTGATGGCGCACGATCTTCTCGAGTCGATTCGATTGCTGGCTAACAGCGCCGATGCGTTCACCGAAAAATGCGTAGCCGGTATTGTGGCGAACCGGGAGCGATGTCAGGAATTGGTGGAACTCTCCATGGCCATGGTCACGAGCCTGGCACCGAAGATCGGGTACGATCGCGCCGCCGAGATCGCCAAGGAAAGCGCCCGGACCGGCAAAACCGTTCGCGAACTTTGTATCGA
>DATFCK010000266.1:0-6537 GCA_035253185.1 Chthoniobacterales bacterium
TGGCCGGTCGGTGACCGGCCGCTACCTCACCCACTTCCAGCTGTCTTCGCGGTCGCGTAATAATTTCTGGACGAATTTTCAGATTGAATCGTTAGGGTGGCGCTGCTCTGTTTCGCCGCTTCGGCCGGCGGTTGGACTTCAATCTTGAATTGGCCCTCTCCGGCTTTCTTTACCCTGGCCTGAAACGCCGGATTGGAACAGATCACTTTGATCGATTTCGCCGGAAAATCTTTTGTCGTTCTCACCGTAATTATTTTCGGGCCTAACGATTCGCCCCGCTGCCAATAAACTAAGGCCGGCCGGACTTCCAGGAGTTCGGGGATTGTCGCTTTCAGGCGAAGAACCGTGGTCGCGACGCCTGCATCCGGATCGTCCGTTTTCACAGTAACGGTTTTTACCTGCACCCCGGTTCGATCACCGATGTGGAACGCGGCGGTGATCTCTCCTTTTTCACCCGGAGCCACCCGTTCCACGTTCGTTTGCGCGGTGGTGCACCCACACGATGGCTTTATCGACTTGAAGCGGATCGTTGTGTTACCAACGTTTTCGTATTTGAAGTGGCCGATCGCCTGCTTTTCGCCGAGGGCCGGATGGAGATCGACCGCCGTCTGTTCCCATTTCAATTCTGCGTGCGACGTGACACTCAACAAAATTGAGGCGGCGCAGGTAAAGATCGCGCGCAGCATCCGCAGATTGCGCCGAGGTCTGAATTTGGCGCTGCTCGGATAGCACATACTGGAAGATATAATAACGAATGAGCAGTCCCGCAATGCCACCCAACCGCCTAGGCGGAGTTGCAATCGGATCGGCGGCCGAAGCGCTGGACTTCTGAGATGACTCTCATTAGATGAATTGATGGAAGCGCTGCGCTTGTTCCGTTCGCTCACCCGCGATCAACGGAACACCTTCATGGCCTGTTTCCTTGGTTGGGCATTGGATGCGCTGGATTTTTTCCTGCTCACCTTCGTGATGCCTGCGGTCGCCACCGATTTTAACTGCGGCGTTCCACAAATCGCGCTCGCTCTCACGGTCACGCTCATGATGCGCCCGGTTGGCGCGGCGATTTTCGGTTATCTCGGCGACCGATTCGGACGGCGGATCCCCCTCATGATCGATATTGTTTTCTATTCGGTGATGGAGTTACTGACCGCATTTGCGCCTAACTATACTGTTTTTCTGGTTTTGCGGGCGTTGTTCGGAATCGGCATGGGAGGCGAATGGGGGTTGGGTGCCTCGCTCGCCATGGAAGCGCTGCCCGCCCGGGCCCGCGGGCTTTTTTCCGGAATTTTGCAACAAGGCTATGCGGTGGGGTATTTGTTAGCCGCGGTTGTTTTCTGGCTCGTGTTCCCGGTTTTCGGCTGGCGGGGCATGTTTATCGCCGGAGCTTTGCCGGCGCTGCTCGTACTCTATATTAGAGCGCACGTTCCGGAGTCACCGGTCTGGCAACGCGACCGGGACAACGCCCAAATGGTGACAACCGCCCGCTCGTTGGTCGCGGAACTCAGCCGTCATTGGAAACTGTTTCTGTATGCGGTCCTGCTGATGACGGCGTTCATGTACATGTCCCACGGCACTCAGGACATTTATCCCACCTTTCTGGAAAAGCAGCGCGGCCTCGGCGTCGATCAAAAGACCCTGGTCACGGTCTTTTACAGTGTTGGAGCGATCTGCGGCGGCACTTTCTTCGGTTATCTCTCGCAAAAACTCGGACGTCGCCGCGCGATTATCGGTGCAGCCGTGCTTGGCCTCATTTTAATTCCGGCATGGGTGTTCGCGCCCAACCTGGCCTTACTCATTGCCGGCGGTTTCGGTATGCAATTTATGGTGCAAGGCGCCTGGGGAGTCGTGCCGGTGCATTTGAACGAACTCGCACCCGCAGCCTGCCGCGGCACCTTTGCCGGGCTTACCTATCAACTCGGCGCATTTTTTTCCGCTAATGCTGCTTTCATCCAGGCGTCGATCGCCGAAAGAATGCGCGACGCGAACGGCGCTCCCGATTATGCCAAAACGTTAGCCATATTCATGGCGACGGTTTTTTTGGCGCTGATCGTTATCACTGCCCTCGGCCGGGAAGAGCGCGGCAGAGAATTTTGAGATCTTATTGCGGTCGCAAACTCGACGGCGCCAACCCCGGTCCTTCGCTGGTTGGCGGTGCGGAGGCCTGGGCCGGCGCCCGATAAACTCCTGCGCCGTACCTTTGCTCCACGATCGCTTCCGCGATCTTGTCGGCTAACAATTCGCGATATTGGGTGTCACGCGCTTTTCCACCTTCCCGCCGGTTACTCAAGAAACCGCACTCAATCAGGACCGATGGCTGCCGCGCATTTCGCAGCACTCTGAAGTTCGCCGTCCGAACACCCCGGTTCGCAGATCGCGGGATCGTCAGCAACTTTTTCTGGATCCGCACCGCGAGGTCGCGCGACATCGACGAATGGTAGTAAGTCTCGTATCCGTGAATTGCGCGCCGGCGGGAGTCATTGAAATGAATACTAACGAAAATCGCGTTCTTCTGCCGGTTGCCAATCGCAACCCGCTCATCGAGGTCCACGAAAACATCGCTCGTACGCGTCATCACGGTCTTGAGCTGTGACTCGCGTAGTTTTGCTTCCAGTCTCCGGGCGACGTCGAGCGTGACGGCCTTTTCGGGAGGGCCATATCGGCGATACGTGCCGCTATCTTTACCGCCGTGGCCGGCATCAACGACGACGGTGGTGAACGTTTTGCTTGTGTTCTTCATTCCACTTGTTCGGGTGGAAGTGCATGCCGCAAGCGCGATCAGCAGTGTCAGAACAAGAGCAAACCGAGTCAGAGACAGCATGGTGCGGGATCTTATGTCAGAAGCATGGTTTGGCCAAAAATTTCGGGGACGACAGTTTTGGTCGCTGTTTGTAACAACGGGCCTGGTCACAGCAGGAACTCGTCCAACGACAGTGTCGCTCGCGGCATTGCTCAAAAAATCATCGAAACACTTCTGAGAGTTCTTTCACAAAAAGACTCCATTTCCGTGTGTTTGAATAAATCCGCTTGTTTTTTGTGCGACCGCACATAAAGGCCAATACCTCCTTATGACGATCCGACTCGCAATTCTCCCAGCCATTCTGCTACTGTGTTTTGCCAGCTGTAAGCGCACTTCTGCGGTAAGCAACGCGCATGCGGCCGCAAGTCCTTCGCCAACCGCGGGCGCGGCAGCCTCACCCGGATCATCCCCGGCCGGAACAATGATTGGTGGAGGTACCAACCCGGCGAATCCTGCAGCGGGTGCCGCCCAAAAACCGGGCGGCAAAGTAGCGGTCGATCAAACTGCGCAGGTCATTATCTTCTGTTATCACCGCTTGGTCGACAAGGTCCGCTATCCCGGCACCGAAATTAAACCGGCGGATTTCGAGGCGCAGATGCAAGCGCTAAAAGACAAAGGCATCACCGTTATCGGAATGCAGGATTTCCTCGCCTGGCGACGCGGCGAGAAAAACATTCCGCCACGTTCAGCTATCATCACGTTCGATGACGGATGGGAAACGCAATACTCCGTGGCCTGGCCAATTCTGAAGAAATACGGTTATCCGTTTACGATGTTTATTTACACTGAAGGTGTTCGCGGCGGGAAACTTGGTGGCGGCGGAGCGATTACCTGGGAACAGCTGGCCGATATGCGCGACAACGGGGTGGATATTCAAGCGCACTCGGCCACGCATCAGGACTTGCGTGAAGGACATCGCGTGTTCATTCCGCAGGAAGGCGGAAAAAAAATACCGAAGAAGCTCACCGGCGAAGAGTATGAGGCCTGGCTGCAGAATGAAGTTGTCGGATGCAAGCAACTGTTGGAACAACGGCTCGCGATCAGGGTCAACTGTTTCGCCGTCCCGTTTGGGAATTACAACGATCACGTAAAGGAAATGGCTCGTAACTCCGGTTACGAAGCCATGTTTACGGTGTACGGACAGCCGATTGGTTACACTACTCCGATGGATTCGGTTGGTCGTTATGCCATTGAAGCCAACAAGCCGAAAGTTTTCGAAACCGCGATGTCGATGATCGGCGGCGGCTCAACCAGTGGCGGAACAGCCGTGGCCTCGATATCATCGAGTAATTTGTCGACGCAGCCGGCCGACGGTGAAACGGTTCGAACCGCAATTCCGCTGATCAAAGCGAATCTGACTTCCATGGGCCCGCTGGAGCCTGGCACGGTCCAGATGCGCATAAGCGGGCTTGGAATCGTTCCGGCAAGCTACGATCCAAAAACCGGAACTATCTCGTATCAGGTGACGCAAAAGCTTCGTGACAAACAGTGCACTGTAATCGTCAGCGGAAAATCAGAGGGCAAGAAAGTGGAAGCGAATTGGACTTTCGGGATCGAAGAAGCGGGCCCAGCCGCTCCGGCCTCTCCGGCGGCAAAAAAACCCTGATTGTGCCGGAGGCACATTGGAAATTAGCCGGTGGCTTCAGCCACCGGTCTTCGGAACCACAAACCGTTTAAGCCCCGGCCGCGGTGACAGAAACACATCAGACTTTGCGATGCCACGTGAGAAATTCTCCCGCCCCTGCCGGGGCAGATGTTTCAGGATGACTAGATCCGGTGGCTCGCGCTACCGGCTACCTCCTCCAGTGCCTCCGGCGCTCAAGAACATGCAATATCACTGACTTCCAACGTTATGTTTTCACAGTTAGGCGATAAACTACAGGATATCTTCAAGGATCTTCGCGGTCACGGAACGATCAGTGAATCGAACGTCGATGCCGCTTTGCGTCAGGTGCGACTGGCATTGCTGGAAGCCGATGTGGATTTTCAAGTCGCCAAAAATTTTATCGCCCGGGTCAAGGAGAAGGCATTGGGGGAAGCAGTTCTTCGCTCGATCACGCCCGGACAGCAGATTGTAAAGATTTTCCATGATGAGCTGACTGCTTTGTTAGGCGGAGACGCCGCGCCGCTTGATGTTGGTGGACCTGGCCGCATTTTGATCGTTGGGCTCAACGGTTCCGGCAAAACGACGTCATCGGCCAAGCTGGCCCTACTCCTGAAAAAACAGGGCCAAACGCCGGCGTTGGTGGCCTGCGATTTGCAGCGCCCGGCCGCGATTGAACAGCTGGCCACGTTAGGCCGGCAGATCGATGTCCCGGTGTTCACCCCCGAGCCCGGTGAAAAGGATGTTCAGCGGGCGGCCAAAGCGGCGGTGGCATCGGCTTCCAGCCGGTCGTCTGAAGATGATTGGCAGGATGCCAATGCCACAAAAACGGCTGCCCCATCTCTCTTGATCTTTGATACCGCCGGTCGCCAGGAGATCGATCAGCCGCTGGTCGAAGAGCTCAAGCGTCTCAAGGAATTTCTTCAACCACAGGAAGTGTTGCTGGTGGTTGACGCTGCCACCGGTCAGCAGGCGGTTAGCGTAGCCACTCATTTTGATAATGCGCTCAACATCACCGGAATCATCCTGACCAAGTTGGATGGCGATGCGCGGGGCGGCGCGGCGTTATCCATGCGCGAGGTAACGCATCGCCCCATCAAATTCGCCGGCCTTGGCGAAAAGCTCGATCAATTCGAAGTTTTCGTTCCCGATCGGTTGGCCGGGCGAATTCTCGGGATGGGCGATGTCGTCGGCCTGGTGGAAAAGGCGGCTGAGGCGATTGACGTTGAGGAAGC
The DNA here is from genome assembly GCA_035253185.1 of Chthoniobacterales bacterium. Taxonomy (GTDB): domain Bacteria; phylum Verrucomicrobiota; class Verrucomicrobiia; order Chthoniobacterales; family UBA10450; genus DATFCK01. The sequence goes on from DATFCK010000266.1 coordinate 5,636, forward strand.
GGCCCGGCTGGAGAAAAAGCTGCGCACCGCGTCGTTCGATTTCAACGATTTTCTGGCCCAGTTCAAGATGATGCGCCGGATGGGCCCGCTCGAGAATATCCTTGGCATGCTGCCAGGCATGAGTAACTTGCAGGGCCTTTCGGTAGACGAGAAGCAGCTAAAGCGCACGGAAGCGATCGTGCTTTCGATGACGAATCAAGAACGGACGCGGCCCGACATTTTGAATGCCCGGCGTCGCCAACGAATCGCGCGTGGAAGCGGCAGCACCGTTACGGAAGTCAACGATTTGCTGCGCCGCTTCGATCAGATGCGCAAGATGATGAAGAGCGCCGGCAAAATGAAAAAAATGATGCGACAGCTCGGGCAGATGCCCGGGCGGTAAAAATTTAACCTAACAACACCATGGCAGTTTCCATTCGATTACGAAGAGAGGGCGCTAAGAATCGCCCGTATTATAAAATTGTTGTCGCCGATAGCCGGAGTCCTCGTGACGGCAAGTTCATTGAGATCATCGGCACTTATGACCCGAAAAAGGCCGGGCATAACAGCACCCTCGACACCGATCGCGCCCAGTATTGGATCGCGCGCGGAGCTCAGCCCTCCGATACCGTCCGCAGTTTGCTGAAGAAGAATAAAAAACAGGCGGCCACGACTGCACCAGCACCGGCAACTACGGAACCAACCGCCGCGCTCTGATTTGTAGCCGCGGCGCTATGTCGGCGTGGTTCTGCGCATCTGCTGATTTGTAGCCGCGGCGCTATGTCGCCGCGATTCTGCGCATCTGCGGATTTGTAGCCACGGCGCTATGTCGCCGTGGTTCTGCGCATCTGCGGATTTGTAACCGCGGCGCTATGTCGGCGCGATTCTGCGCATCTGCGGATTTGTAGCCGCGGCGCTATGTC
>DATFCK010000267.1:0-9326 GCA_035253185.1 Chthoniobacterales bacterium
GCGTATCAAACCGCCGTATTTCCCGGCGGTTCTGGGCCTCTACCTGTCGCCAACCATCGTGAACAACGTCGAAACGTTATGCCACGTGAAGCATATCATCGCCATGGGCGGCGCTGAATATGCCCGGCTGGGTAAGCCTAACAATACTGGCACGCGTATCGTATGCGTGAGCGGAGATGTAGTCAGGCCCGGCTATTTCGAAGTGGAGCTCGGGGCCGTGACCATGGGCCAGTTGATTTATGGAATGGCCGGCGGTTTGCGTGACGGACAATGGCTGAAAGCTGTCATCCCAGGGGGGACATCGGCCAAAGTGTTGCGAGCGGACGAGCGGTTCAAATTGAAAGAGAAACAGCCCGACGGCTCGTTCGCCGAACGCGACGTTTCGCTTTACGAAATCCCGGTCGATTTCGATTCGCTGGCCGCCGCCGGATCGATGGCCGGCTCCGGCGGCGTAATCGTTCTCGATAATTCGCGCGACATGGTATGGACACTAAATAACATCAATGAGTTTTATGCTCACGAATCCTGCGGCCAGTGCACCCCCTGCCGCGAAGGATCGCTCTGGATGAAGAAAATCACCGACCGGATGCTGGCCGGCGGGGGCGTGGTAGAGGATCCAAATACCCTAACGACGGTAGCCAATAACATTGCCGGGCGAACGATTTGCGCATTCGGTGAAGCATGCGCCTGGCCGACCCAGAGTTTCGTGGATAAATTTCCCGAAGAATTCAGTTACCGCGCGTTCAAGCCAACGCCGCCGCCATTGCCGCCGGAATACACTCCGGAGGAACTAATCGACCAACACGAGATTCCAACCACGCCGTTAGCGCGAGATCCCGGGTGGGAGAAGGCCGGCACTACCGGAACAATTTAGAAAATGACGAAATCCGAATGACGAAGCACGAAGGAAACTCTCACCGTAAACGGCGCCTAACATATAACGGCGATGATCTCGCCCCGGCTTTGTGCTCCGTCATTCCTTCGACATTCGTCATTCGCCATTCGTCATTTGGCGAGCTTTCATGCACGGCGAAACAGTCCAGCATCATTGCATGACAACCGATCCCACGGTTCCCCAACTGCTTAACGTCCAAATTGACGGCGTTTGGCATCAGTTCCCGAAAGGAACGCGGGTGATTGAGGCTTGTGAGAAGGCTGGAAGCTATGTGCCCCGCTATTGCTATCACAAGAAGCTGAGTTCACCCGGCAATTGCCGAATGTGCCTGATTGAGATGGGGATGCCCAAGATGGGGCCGGATCGAAAACCGGAGCTCGGCGAAGATGGCAAGCCACTCATCAATTGGATGCCACGTCCGCAAATTTCATGCGCCCAGGACATCGCTGACGGAATGGGTGTGCGCACCAATTCGCCGTTAGTCCGCGAATGTCAGCGCGGGGTAATGGAATTCCTCCTGATCAATCACCCGCTCGATTGCCCGATTTGCGATCAGGCCGGTGAATGTCGATTGCAGGAATTCAGCGTGGAATACGGCCATGCCACATCACGATTTCTGGAAAACAAAGTCAAAAAGCCGAAAGCGGTTGAGCTTGGTCCACGCGTCACGCTGGATGACGAACGCTGCATTCTGTGCTCGCGCTGCATCCGCTTCTGCAAGGAAATCGCCCACGACGATGTGCTGGGCTTTGTCGATCGCGGCAGCCACACCATTTTGACCGCCCATCCCGGCCGGCGGTTGGAGAATAACTATTCGCTGAACACGGTCGACATTTGTCCCGTCGGCGCCCTAACGAACACCGATTTTCGCTTCAAAATGCGGGTCTGGTTCCTCAAGGAAACGAAAAGTTTCTGCACCAGCTGCGCGACCGGATGCAATACCGTGATCGGCTCGCGCGAAGATATCATTTACCGCCAGACCCCGCGTGAAAACGATGCGGTGAACTCCGCCTGGATGTGCGACTACGGGCGGCTGAACTTCGATTACGTGTCATCGGAGCGACGGTTGCTGGCGCCGAAAATTCTCAATACCGAGCGCAAACTGGTCACCGCGGACTGGAAAACCGCCGTCAATCATGCCGCTCTGCAACTGCGACATTTCTCCGCCTGGGAGATCGGGATTCTGGCCTCTGGACGTATGACCAACGAAGAACTGTGGCTGGCTTCGCGGATTGCCCAGGCGTTAGGCACACAATGGATCGATATTGTGCCTCGTTATGGGGCCGGCGATGACATTCTTCTAAGCGCAGATCGGAATCCCAACACCAACGGCGCCCGGCTTCTGGGCCTAACCGAGTATCCCGGTGCCCGTTTGCCGGCAATGATGGAAGGCATCACATCCGGACAGATCAAGGCCTTATTTACGATGGGCGAAAATCCGATGCGACTTGGCTTATCCGAAGATGCCCTTACCAACCTCCCGGTGTTTGTGGTGATGGACATCCTGTCCAACGAAGCGACACCCCACGCCACGGCCTTGTTACCGTCCTACGCTTACGCCGAAAAGCGTGGGTCCATGATCAACGGAAAGGGCCGGCTGCAACGCCTCAACCGCGCCGTGCGTGCGCCCGGCGAGGCGCGAGACGACTGGGAAATCCTGCGCGATCTGCTTCAGGCGATGACCGGCAGCAACAGCATCTATTCCCTGGAAGATGTGTTCAGGCAGATGAGTGACAACGTTCCGGCGTTTTCGGGAATTACCTTGAGTGGAATCGGGGATCTCGGCATCCAGATTTTACAGATCGACGAATCCCCCGCACCACCCCGGGAACCGGGCACGGGCGAGATCGAACGGGCCGCGGCCAAAGCTCCGGGTTCGGCCATCGGTTAGGCCATAAGCGACATGAACGACCCGCTGATTTGGATCTCGCTGTTAAAAATTGTCGGCATTCTGTTCGTGGTCATTCTGCCGATGGTGTCTTACAGCGTCTACGCCGAGCGGCGGATCAGCGCGTTCATTCAAGACCGCCCCGGGCCTAACCGCGTCGGTCCGGCCGGATTGTTCCAACCGATTGCGGACGTGGTTAAACTGTTACTGAAAGAGGATTTCAGCCCGCGACACGTCAACACGTTTTACTACTGGCTGGCTCCGACACTGGCGGTGATGCCGGCCATCATCACCATGGCGGTGGTGCCGTTTGGCAGCACTCTGCTCGGAGTGCCAATGGTGATCGCCGATGTCAACATCGGGATTCTCTACGTGTTCGCGATCTCGTCGTTAGGCGTTTATGGCATCGTCCTGGCCGGATGGGCTTCCAATTCCAAGTATCCATTCCTGGGCGGCGTTCGCTCCAGTTCTCAGATGATTTCATACGAACTTTCGCTGGGACTCGCGGTAATCCCCATTTTTCTTCTGGTAGGAACCCTTCGTCTCACCGACGTCGTCCGCTACCAGATTGATAACGGCTGGCTGATCGCGCCCTTTGTGGGCGATTGGACGAATCCGGTGAAGTGGCTGCTTACCATTCCGATGTTGATTTCGTTTATCGTGTTTACGGTAGCGATCTTCGCCGAGACTAACCGGTTGCCGTTCGACCTTCCGGAGGCCGAGCAGGAATTGGCCGGCGGATATCATACTGAATACAGTTCGATGAAGTTCGCCCTGTTCTTTCTCGGCGAATACGCCGCGATGATCACCGGCTCAGCCGTAATCGTAACCTTATTCCTGGGCGGCTGGCATTTTCCGGTGCCATCCTGGAGCGGCGGTTTTCACTGGGCGCTGATCGATGGCTCTGGGCCCGGATGGAAAGGAATATTGGGCGGACTGTTTAATATTGCGACGTTTTTCACCAAGGTCGCGGCGCTGCTTTGTTTTTTTATCTGGGTGCGATGGACCCTGCCGCGGTTTCGGTATGACCAACTGATGCGGCTCGGCTGGATCGTGTTCTTCGAGGTAGCGCTGGTGAACATCTTTATCGTTGCGGGAATACTGATCCTGATTCCCCTCAAATGACGAAGCTGGAATGACGAAGTTCGAAGAAGACTCGAATGCCCGAATGGTGCGAGTAAGCCGGCCCGCGGTGCGCTGCTGTTCGTGCTTCGTCATTGCTTCGTCGTTCGACATTCGTCATTCGCCATTACCCTAACCATGGCCATCACCGTTACCCGACCAAAGCTAAACTGGCGCGAGCGCATTTATTTCCCCGCTATTGTAAGCGGACTGGTGATCACGCTGAGCCACTTCAAGCGAATGTTGTTAGGCAAGACCAAGGTCACAATGGAGTATCCAGAGGAGCGCCGTGACGATGAAATGCCCGAGCATTATCGCGGCGCGCCGGCGCTGGTGCGCGACACAAACGGCCGCATTCGCTGCGTCGCCTGTCAGCTCTGTGAATTCATTTGTCCGCCGCGCGCCATCAAGATAGTTCCCGGCGAGATACCGGCCAGCGATCGGTTCGCCAAGGTCGAAAAATATCCCGACGAGTTCGATATCGACATGGTCCGGTGCATCTACTGCGGGATGTGCGAAGAGGTTTGTCCGGAGCAGGCGATTTTTCTGCGAAAAGATTACGCGATCACCGGCTACACCCGCGAAGACATGGTCCATCATAAGGACAAGTTGCTGGAGATCGGCGGAGTCATGCACGGCGTCGTGCTCAAATGGAATGAGAAGAAATAGATGTCCGGATTAAAGCGTCACAGTTCACCAAAACAATCGACGTTCAGCGCAGTCCGGTCGGTTAGTCCAATCCGCAATCTGCATTCCGCGATCCGCAATCGATGATGTCTCCTTTTCTTTTCTGGTGTTTCGCCCTGCTAATGCTGGTGTTCGGTTTGGCAGTGGTGTTGAACCGTAATCCGGTGGCAAGCGCCCTCAGCCTGGTGGTTTGTTTTCTGGGCCTGGCCGCGTTGTTCATGTCACTTAATGCATTTTTCGTCGGTATAATTCAGATCCTGGTCTATGCCGGCGCGGTGATGGTGTTGTTCCTGTTCATCATCATGTTGCTCGACCTTCATGCCGAGAAACTCCGAAGGATTAACTGGGTGGCCACTGCCGGTGGGCTCGCAGTGGCAATAATATTCCTGGTCCAGGTCCTTTCTGTAATCGGGCGGTTTGAACCGGCCCGGCAGGCGTTTCCGGCATTGTCCGCTTCGGCCGGTGATGATGTTCGTGGAATCGGGATCCGCCTGTTCGAATCTTATAATCTTCCCTTTCAAATCATCGGGGTTCTTGTGCTGGTGGCAACAATTGGGGTGGTGGTGTTGAGCAAACGCGAACTCAAATAGTGTTGTATAACCGATAAAATGATCACGCTGGGCGATTACCTAACCGTTAGCGCGCTGCTGTTCACCATTGGTTTCGCCGGCGTGATGTTGCGGCGCAACATCATCATCATCCTGATGTGTCTCGAGTTGATGCTCAATGCCGCCAATCTGTCGCTGGTCGCATTTTCCCGGTTTCAGGTTCAGCCTGACGGCACCAGCAACTACGACGCCCAGGTCTTCGTGTTCTTCATCATCACCGTCGCCGCCGCCGAGGTAGCAGTGGGGCTGGCCATCATTGTCGCCTTGTTCCGCGCCCGCCAAACCACCCACGTGGAAGACATTGCCACGTTGAAATTCTGATGGCCCACGAAACACACGAAATTCGCTCAGAAATGATCCGCGAAACACGCGAAACGACGCGAAAAGGATCAGAAGTTGATCTGGTCTTTAAAGATGAATCCTACGCAATCATCGGCGCGTGCTTCGCCGTTTATAAAGACAAAGGGTGCGGCTTCCACGAACCAGTTTATCAAGAGTGCCTTGGGATTGAACTCGAGCATTGCAAGATTCCCGCGTTCGCGATGCCCGGGTTGTCACTGGAATACCGCGGACGCGTTCTAACTCAAAAGTTCTATCCCGATTACATCTGCTTCGGCAAAATCGTTGTCGAACTTAAGGCGGTAAGTGTTTTGAACGATGAACACCGCGCGCAAGTATTGAACTATTTGAAAGCCAGCACATTCCAGCTGGGCCTCCTGGTGAATTTTGGTCACTACCCAAAGCTTCAATACGAACGGATAGCGAACACAAAGCGGGCACCGGAGGTGGATGAGCCGGTTTACTTATGAAGGCCACTTCCCTTGTTCTCTTCCCTTTCGCGTCTTTTAGCGTGTTTAGCGGATCCCTCTCATGAATTCGTTGCCCTGGATCCTGCTTCTGGCGCCGTTAGTCAGCGCGGCGCTTATTACCCTGTTCACGCTGCGCTTTCGCGGGTTGAGCAGTTTTATTTCCGTTGCCGCCATACTGGTTAGCTTCGGGTGCAGCTGGCTGGTGTTTCTTCATCCCAATGTGGCCGTGCCCGACCGGACCTGGATCGATATTCCGGGAATATTCAACATTCCGCTTGGTCTAACTATAGACGTCTGGAGCAAGGTAATGCTCCTGGTTGTGACATTCGTTGGCGCGCTCATTCATATTTATTCGCTGGGTTACATGCGCGACGATCCGGGCAAGTCCCGTTATTTCGCGGCGCTGTCTCTGTTCATATTCGCGATGCTCGGCATCGTGCTCGCGAATAACTTCGTGATGTTGTTCATCTTTTGGGAGTTGGTCGGCTTCACGTCCTATCTTTTGATTGGTCATTGGTTCGAACGCGATTCCGCAGCGGACGCGGCCAAGAAGGCGTTCCTGACAAATCGCGTAGGCGACTTCGGGTTCATGCTGGGGATACTGATGTTGTGGGCCGCAACCGGCTCCATCGTGTTCGCTGACCTCGCTCCGAAGATTTCCACGCTCGCTCTTCATCCGGCCTATCTTGCGACAGTTGCGCTGCTCCTGTTTTGCGGCGCGGTTGCGAAATCCGCGCAGTTTCCGCTGCATGTGTGGTTGCCGGACGCGATGGAAGGTCCGACGCCGGTATCGGCATTAATTCACGCCGCTACCATGGTCGCGGCCGGCGTCTACATGCTGGTCAGGGTTGGTTTTATCATCAACGAATCACCGGATGCGATGATGGTCGTCGCGTGGATCGGCACAATCACCGCGTTCATGGCCGCGCTCATTGCCACGCAACAGGACGACATCAAACGAGTGCTGGCCTACTCCACCTTGTCACAGCTTGGTTACATGATTGCCGCGGTCGGCCTCGCTTCGCCTGAGGCCGGCATGTTTCATTTGTTTACCCACGCATTCTTCAAAGCGCTGTTATTCCTCGGGGCCGGCGCCGTCATCATCGCGCTGCATCACCAACAAAATATCTGGAAGATGGGAGGTCTGTCCCGGAACATGCCCATTACGTTTCTCGCGTTCGGCGTCGGCGCATTCGCGCTGATTGGATTTCCACCATTCAGCGGTTTTTTTAGCAAAGACGCGATCCTCGCCCGTGCTTACGAACACGATAAAGTGATCTTCGTCATCGGTCTGATCACCGCATTGTTGACCGCCTTTTATGTGACGCGCCTGTTCGTGGCTGTTTTTTGGGGTAAACCGCGCAGCGATGAAGCCAGGAAGAGCGACGAAGCACCGTTCGTCATGACTGCCCCGCTGATCATCCTGGCGATGTTCTCCCTGGTCGCCGGTTTCGGTTTCTTTGCCCGTACCTTCCTGCCGCTGCCACGGGAAGAACATTTCGTCCTGCTGGTGCCTGTCCTTGCATCTGCCGCATCAGTAATCGGGATCATTCTTGGTATCACTCTTTATCGGAATCGAGCCGAGGATCGGCTAAATGTCAGGCTGCTGAAACGGGGCTTTTACATCGATCATCTGTATCAATGGCTGATCGACCGCACCCAGGAATTTTTGGCCCGCACCGCAAACTTTTTTGATCGCTGGGTAATCGATGTTGCCGGAGTGCGCGGAGTAAGTAGCGGGACGTGGGGCTTTGGGGCGTTGCTGCGGTTGTTTCAGGTCGGGAATTTGCAGGCATACGCATTTCTGTTCGGTCTGGCGGTGGTGGCGATCATCTATTTCACGATTTTCTTATAATGTTGTTATTGATCGTCATTTCACCTTTGCTGGGAGCGCTGCTGATTCTGTTAGGCGCGCCGGCCCGCCGCACCGCGCTGTTTGCCGCGATCGTTACCCTTGGGCTGACCCTGACCACCTTCGTCCGGTTCAATCACAATCGCGCTTTCGATTTTGTCACGTCATTCCCAATCGCCCCGGAGTTCCATTTGAATTTCACCCTGGGCGTGGATGGATTGAGCCTAACGATGGTACTGCTGGCCGCGATCGTGACCGTTGCCGCGATCTGGTTCGCCGGGACCATCGAACGCTCCGAAAGCGCCTTCTATGTGTGTTTGCTCCTTATTTCGGGGGGAACGCTCGGAGCATTTGCCTCGCTCGATTTGTTTTTCTTCTACGCGTTCCATGAACTGGCCCTCATCCCGACCTTTCTTCTGATCGGCATCTGGGGTAGCGGCAATCGCAGCGCGGCAGCCTGGAAAGTAACAATTTATCTCGGGCTCGGCAGTTTCGTTCTGTTGATCGGACTCATCATGCTTTACCTGAGTTTCCCGGCTGAATCGCGCACATTCGATATGCGCGATTTCAAGACTCTGGGATCCCAGATTGCTCCCGCGGCGCAGCAGAACATTTTTCTGGTGCTGCTCATCGGCTTTGGCAGTTTGATTTCGCTGTTTCCGTTTCACAGTTGGGCGCCGGAAGCTTATGCGTCCGCGCCGGCACCGGCCGCCATGTTGCATGCCGGGGTGTTGAAGAAATTCGGGCTCTACGGCCTACTGCGTCTGGCGCTGCCAGTTTTGCCGGCCGGCGTTCAGTATTGGACTAACCTTCTGGTGGTGCTGTTGCTGGGCAACATCATCTACATCGGGCTGGTCACGATTGCTCAGAAGCGCCTCGATTGGATGCTCGGTTATTCCAGCGTGATGCACATGGGGTATATCTTTCTTGGGATTGCAACCGCCGGCGTACTTGGCACAACCGGCGCCGCAATTCTCATGTTCGCGCATGGGCTATCGATCGCGCTGTTGTTTGCGGTGGCCGGGGAACTGCGAAAACGAACCGGCACGCTGATATTTGAAGATTTGGGGGGGCTGGCCAAAGCGATGCCGCTTGCCGGATTCGCTTTCGGCTTCGGTGCTTTTGCCGCAATTGGATTGCCCGGGTTCGCTAACTTCGCCGCTGAAGTCATGGTGTTCTTCGGCTCGTTCCAAAAGGCATGGACGTTGGATCGGTTTCACCTGTTTCAATTCGCCACCGTCCTGGCGCTATGGGGCGTTGTTATTTCAGCGGTATATATGTTGCGCGCCTATCGAAGCGCGTTCATGGGAACCATGCCGGATAGGTGGAAAGATGTCATTGATTTGAAACAATCGTTGCGGGTGCCGTTGGTGCTGCTGATTGCGGCTCTCATCTGGGTCGGTTTCTCCCCGCAAACTCTGGTGCGCGTTGTTTCGCCGGCATTGCGAAGCAGCCTAACTACGCC
>DATFCK010000268.1:0-2276 GCA_035253185.1 Chthoniobacterales bacterium
TCCCGACGCGCGATCCTCAGCTTCGAAAATTTGCCGGACAAACCGGCAAGCCGGCCGGCGTTTACGTGACCAGTGTTGATCCGAATTCGCCGGCAATGAAAGGCGGCTTACAACCCGGCGACGTTATTACCTCCATCAAGAATAACGAGCTCGATCAGAACGGAAACTATGTTGATCCGCTTTATGGCAAAATTGAGTTCACCAATCTGCTGACCGCGCACGTCTTTGCCGGAGATACCGTTCCGTTCCAAATCCAACGGGAGGGCAAACCGATGCAGTTGCAGATCACGCTCGAGCACCGGCCCGCCCAGAGCTACGTCATACCGCCTTATAATCTGGATCAGCCACCACCCTATTACGTGGCCGGCGGACTTATTTTCCTGGAGCTGTCCCGCCAGTACCTCAAGGAATGGGGCGTAAACTGGCAGCGAGAAGCGCCCCCGCGCTTCGTTTACCTGGACCGGTTTCAATCCGAATTTTTTCCCGAAGGTAACCGCCGCATCGTAATCATCAGCCAGGTGCTGCCTTCCGCCAGCACGATTGGCTATGATGAGCTGGCGTTTTTGACCGTCAAAAAGGTGAACGGTAAAGAAATAAGATCGTTAGGCGACGTGGCTGAGGCAATGAAACAACCTCAGGATGGTTTCATTAAAGTCGAGACTGAAGAAGATCCGAAACAATTAGAGCTCGACGCGGCACAGGTAGAACAGGAACGCCAGGCCCTTCAGGAAAATTACGGCATTTCTGCCCTGCAGCGTTTGCAATAACACTGAAGCTTTGTCGGACAAATCAGACTGGGTCGGACCGGCCGGACGGGAGCGGGCGCCTTAGCTGAGCCGCAGCACTTACTCCGCCTCCCCGGAATGCGTGGCGCGCTTGATCGCCAGAAACTTGGTGACCTCGTTGGAATAAGTCTCAAACGGATCGCCCATGACCAGAAAATCCCGGCTGTCATACGCGATCGAGTCCCAGTTGATTACGTACGGCTTATCGTGCTTTTGAAAGTGAGCGACGGCGCGGGCCCGGCCGGCAGCACGGGTGTTCGCTGGTGGCTGACGCATCGCTTCTGATTGGCGCACACTATTGTTCCAATCGCCGATCCGTTTCCCGGGATTGACGCCGAAGAACAAACCGCGAGCCGGATCAATGTTGTGATATTCGAGATCGATGCTTTGCAGCCACGGATCATCCCATTGCACGCCCTCCGATTCGATGAAGGTTTCCAATAACCATTTCTTGGTGATCCAATCGACGCCACCAATCAGCGCTTCGTGATTTTTCTCCAGCGATTCCAGAGTGAAGCTCCAGTTCTCGAGCAGCCAGTCTGTTTCCGCAGTCCGAAAACGCAAATGTTTCTGGGCCAGCTCGTGGAACTGCCATTGCACATCGAGTGCGCTGATCGATTTTCCATTTTCCAGATCCACCAACCATTGATGCGTCGTGTCGCGCGAAATGTTGCGGGTGCTCTGCACCGCGTCGTTGAGGATTAGATTCCGGGGCAGTCGGCCGTCCTCGAGCAAAGTCAAAACGCAGGCAGTAGTTCCGATTTTCAAAGCGGTCGCGAACGGACTCATGTTCGAGTCGCCAATCAACAGATGCAGCCGCCGAAACTTTCGGTAGTCGGCTAACGGCTCGTCGCGAGCATTGATGATGGCACGGTTAAATTGGACCCACTGATAGATGTCGTTGACGATGTGATCAGCCCGCTGGCTCAATTGAAAGTCGACCCGCGCTTCCGGCCGTGGCGGCTCAAAATCGAAAGCGAGCGGATTCGCCTGGCCAACCCTGCCGGCGCCGGTGAAAATTTGGCGCGTCGCCAAAAATGTCAGCAAGGTGCCGAGCACCGGAGGAGTAAACTGTGCTTCCCGGCGCATCAGATAATTCTCGTGGCAACCGAACGTGGCGCCGGTGTGATGATCGACGTTATTCTTAATGAATGATACGCGCCCGGCTCCGCCCAATGCGGTCAGCGCACTCTGCAACAATTCATCTCCCGCCAGATCGTACATCACCAGATCCCGGAGATGGAGGCATTCGGGGGAGGCGTACTCGATATGGCCCATATCAAGATAAAGACGGCCGCCATTCAGCAAAAAGCCGCCGTTACCCGGCGGCTCTTCATAATCGCGATAATGGAGATCAATGGTCCCGGCCGCGGCTTTACGAAACAGGTAATTCTTTACCTTGGCCGGCCACAATTCGGAGCTGGCGTGCAACCCTTCATCGCTAACCAGGCAACCATACTCGGTCTCAACACCGACAATCCGATCCATTCC
>DATFCK010000269.1:0-3001 GCA_035253185.1 Chthoniobacterales bacterium
GAGAACGATTGGAAAGCATGTCTTGGCAGGTTGCGAAGACCAACAGGCTGGCAGCCTGTGCTCCCCGGAACAAATCCCACCGCTCACGTCTCTTTCGGGTATTCGTTATCGGATGTACCGCCCCGCTTAACCGTCTGGCCGTCTTTGGTATCACGCACTTCCCAGCCGAGCGCCGCCAGTTTGTCGCGCAATTCGTCACTTTTTTGCCACTCCTTATTGAGGCGGGCGATCCGTCGAGCTTCGACCAGGGCGGCAATCTCGGCCGGAATGCTGTCCGCCTCATCTTTGCCAAGCTGCAGCACCGAGTTCGCCTTGTTCCACCAGTTTAGCCACGCCTTGGCGGTGGATGGCGGCAGCTCGTTCTTATCCATCATTCGGTTGGTCTCCCGAATGGACTCAAACAGAAATCCGAGCGCAGCCGAGATATTGAGGTCGTCATCCAGTGCCTCTTCAAACGTGGAAGGAATATTTTCAGCGGTCGCCGCAACCGTATCGCTGTCTTCGGAGTTACCGGCGAACTTTTGCAACCGATCAAGCCAGTCGTCAATCCGGCCTAACGATTCGCGCGCCTCCCGCATCCCTTCCCAGGTGAAGTTGAGCGGCGCTCGATAATGCACTCGCATCAGCGCATAGCGAACCTCGCGTCCAGTGTATCCCTTCGCAATCACATCCTGAATCGTGTAAAAGTTGCCGAGCGATTTGGCCATCTTTTGGCCATCCACCACCAGGTGCGCGCAATGCAGCCAGTAGCGAACGAATTGTTTGCCGGTGCAGCCTTCGCTTTGCGCGATCTCGTCTTCGTGATGCGGAAAAATGTTGTCGACCCCGCCGCAATGGATGTCGATTTGCTCGCCAAGTAACGCCGTGGCCATCGCGCTGCACTCGATGTGCCATCCCGGACGTCCACGGCCCCACGGACTTTCCCAGCCTACGTCGCCGTCCTGTTCGTCCCACGCCTTCCACAATGCGAAATCGCCGATGTGTTCCTTGTCGTATTCGTCGTGTTGCACCCGCCCGGTCGATTGCAGTTGAGTCAGATCGATGTGCGCTAGTTTGCCGTAATCCGGAAACTTGCTGATTCGAAAGTAAACGGATTTGTCTTCCGCCTGGTAAGCGAGGCCGCGGTCGACCAATGTCCGGATCATCGTGATCATGCGATCGATGTAACGCTGGTCGGTGGCGGCGGGAAATTCGTCGGCCGGTTTGATTCGCAAAGTCTTCAGGTCGTCAAAGAACGCCCGTTTGAATGGCTCGGTAAATTCACCGAGCGGAACTTTCGATTGGCGTGCGCCGCGAATCGTTTTGTCGTCGACATCGGTAAGATTCATTACCCGCCGCACGTTGTAGCCGCGCAGTTCGAGATGCCGTTGCAACAGATCCTCGAAAACGTAGGCCCGAAAGTTTCCAATGTGTGCCCGGCTGTAAACCGTTGGCCCGCACGTGTACATCCGCACCGTGCGTCCGGCTTGGTCAATCGGCGCAAACTCTTCGATCTGCCGCGAGTAAGTGTTAAAGAAGCGCATATTCAGTTCGCACGGGTAGCGGCGGTTCACCGAACCGCCCAAAGCCAGTCCGGCCCGGACCGATTGAGGTCAAACGCCGCTACCGATGCCTTTCTGCTCAACGCTCGCGACCGCCATGGCGGCGATGCCTTCACCACGGCCAATTGTTCCAAGACCTTCATTGGTGGTTGCTTTAATGCTCACATCGTTTGGGGGGAGGCCGAGCGCGGTCGCGATTGCCTTCTGCATTCCGCTGACGTGCGGAGTTATTTTTGGCGCCTCCGCGATGATGGTGGCGTCAATGTTCACCGGCCGCGCATTCCTTTGTCGCAATAACTCGGCTACCCGCGTTAGAATCTGAATGCTGCTGATGCCGCGGATGGATTCATCCGTGTTTGGGAAATGCCGCCCGATGTCGCCCGCGCCGATCGCGCCCAACAACGCATCGGCTATCGCATGGGAAAGAACGTCGGCATCAGAATGTCCCTCCAGGCCGCGCGAGTGCGGAATCACGACCCCGCCCAGGACTAATTTCCGTCCATCGCCAAAGCGATGAACATCATAACCGATTCCGCAGCGCACCATGTTAGTGTGTGGCTAGATCTTGAGGTCGATCACGCCGTTTGAAGCAATCACGCTGAATTTGTCTTTCATGTCGCTGCGCGGCTGCAGTTCCACCCGTCCGCCCGCGGTCTCGATCAGGATCCAGCCGGCGGCCACATCCCAAAGACTGATGCCTTGCTCGATGTATGCATCCAACCGGCCGCAGGCCACGTAGGCCATGTCGAGGGCAGCGCTGCCCATGAGCCTGCATTTGCGAGCGCGATGCACCATTTGTTGCAGCAACGGCAGACCCGACTCAATGGTCACACCGGTTTTTGAAAGACCGACAGAGATTACCGCTTCCGCCAAATCGGCTCGGTCGCTCACGCGAAACTCCTGACCGTTTAGGGTAGGCTTCGCCCCCTTTTGCACACTCCACGTTTCTTGTCGCACCGGATCGTGAATCACACCCACGATGACTTCGCCTTTGAAGCGGAGTGCAATCGAAACGCAGAAGTGGGGGATGCGATAAAAATAATTAACGGTACCGTCGAGCGGATCCACAACCCATTGGTAATCGCTGGATTGGTCGCCGACGATTCCTTCCTCGCCGTAGAGCGCGTGATTGGGAAATTTCTTCAGCAGCAGATCGGTAATGAGCTGCTGGCTTTCGACGTCGATTTGCAGTTTGATGTCGTGTGCTTCGGCGGCGTTGACCCGGCGTGGCAGATCAAAGTTGCTCATCAATAGCTCGCCTGCCGCGTGCGCGGCCTTCAGGGCGACGTCGAGGTAATGAGTCATCTGCCAGAACTAAACACGTCAAACGTCGCTGCCAAACAGTTTCGCAGAGACACCGCGAATCACGCGAAAGGAGGACGGCTCGCGGAGGGACGAGCTCGTCTCGTCCCATTATTTTCCGCGATGTCTGTGGTCGGGCCAGGAAACCGAATGAGTGG
>DATFCK010000270.1:0-6470 GCA_035253185.1 Chthoniobacterales bacterium
CGCCAGACTAACTGATCGGTTGAATTCGGCGGTGGTGAAAAAACATTGAGTAAAGCTGAGGCCGGCATCGGCCTTCCCACTGTTTTTAGTGGCGGTCACGGCGGAGCCTTCCACCGCCATGATCTCCTCCTTGGTGAGAAGGGAGCAGGCATCGAACTGCGGTTCGTCGCTCGCCGGTAACGCCGGGGTTGGGTTGGGCTTGTTTTCCTTTCGGGCGGTGTCGTCCCGCTCCTTGTTGCAGCTGCTGAGAGCAATCCACAGCGCCAGCACCGTAATGCATCGCAGTGTCGACATCCGGCTATTCCTCTCGTGAAAGTTCGGTCTGGCGCAAGTGAATATTTCCGGGTTGTTCTCCGTTCAATAAAGCGTTGGGGGATTTGATCGCCGCCGGCCGGGTTCAACCGGCCGGCGACAAGCGAAAATTTAGCCTAACGACTAAGGCAGGGCATTTCCGACTTCGGCTTGGCCGCGCTGACATCGCCCACGACATCCATTCGCGGTTAGGCTGCGACCGCGATTAGCGGAACGCGAACATCCAGTAGCGCAGCAATCCCCAAAACCCGTGATGACCGCCGTGTCGCGGGCGGTGGGTCTTGATCCTGTCAATTACCCGCGCCAAAACTGGCGATTGGGAATTTTTCGGCATCAATTCCATCAGCTCGCTGGGCGGCGTGACCCGGTGAAAATGCACTTGCGGACGGCCGGATCGGGGAATGCGAGGATGCTGTCGCCGGAATTCCGCTCTGGCATTGAGCAGGACGGGTGAATGCGGCTTTTCGATTGGCTTTTTCGGCTGGGGCGATGCCGGCTCGCTGATTTTGCATCGGCGTTTCGGCTTTAACGGGGTGAACACAACCCGTTGAACCCTTTCGTCTTGGGAGTTGGTTTCAGAGGTCATACTGCTTGTTTGGCTAAACTTGATTCGTGAACGGGGCTGTCTCCGGGCGTATTGCCACATGACTATTTTCGTCTGTTCCGTAACTCGGACGTGGTTCGCCATCCGTTGATTTGTCGAGGGGCGGGTGGTAGCGTCGCGCGCCCCGGATGAGCCAAAATTACAAAGATACCCTGAACCTTCCGCGGACCGACTTTCCGATGAAGGCGAACCTGCCTCAGCGGGAACCTGAGATCCTCAGGTTATGGGAGGAAACGCGGGTGTACGAGCAGATTCTCAAGGCCAGACAGGGCCGGGAATTGTTCGTATTGCA
Source organism: Chthoniobacterales bacterium (assembly GCA_035253185.1). Classification (GTDB taxonomy): domain Bacteria; phylum Verrucomicrobiota; class Verrucomicrobiia; order Chthoniobacterales; family UBA10450; genus DATFCK01. Next base: position 1,209 of record DATFCK010000270.1, read on the forward strand.
CGATGGCCCCCCGTTCGCGAACGGCGACGTTCACATGGGCACCGCGCTCAATAAGATCCTCAAGGATTTCGTGGTGAAATCCCAGAGCATGCTCGGTAAGTGCGCGCCGTATGTGCCCGGCTGGGACTGCCACGGTCTGCCGATCGAATACAAGGTGGTCAAGGAATCGCGCGGTTTATCCCCGGTCGATGTGCGGCGGAAGTGCGAGGCTTTCGCCCGCAAATACATCGATCTCCAGCGCCAGCAATTTAAACGGCTGGGGGTGTTGGGTGACTGGGAAAATCCTTACCTAACGATGGATCCCAGGTATGAGGCAGTAATCCTTCGCGTGTTCGCGGCTTTCGTCGACAAAGGTCTGGTTTATCAATCGCAAAAGCCCGTTTTTTGGAGCACTGGCGCTCAGACTGCGTTGGCCGAAGCCGAAGTCGAATATCAGGAGCGCGACGACACCGCGGTGTTCGTAAAGTTTCCGATTAGCACCGGCGATCTGGCGGGAAAGGCCAGCATCGCGATCTGGACCACCACCCCGTGGACTTTGCCGGCGAATCTGGCGATCGCGGTTGATCCCGATGAGATTTATGTCGTTCAGGAATTTCGAACCGCCGGCAGTGACACTTCTGCTCGATCAGAAGTATTGGTCCTGGCTGATAAGTTGGTGCCGCAATTTTGCGCCGCAACCCAGCTCGATCCTACCGGCGAACCCTTACAATCATTTCCCGGCCGCAAACTCGACGGCATCCGGGCGCGTCATCCATTCCTCGATCGCGATGCCATGGTATTAACTGCCGACTTCGTCACCATGGACAGCGGCACCGGGGCGGTGCATATCGCGCCCGGTCACGGAGAAGACGATTACAATCTCGGACGCGCCCACAAACTGCCGATCCTGTCGCCGGTCGACGACAACGGCCGCCTAACGGACGAAGCCGGCCTGCCGAATCTGACCGGCAAGTACGTGTTCGATGCCAATAAGGACATCGTCGAACTGCTCAGGCAACGTGACGCGTTGCTCGCAGCCCAAAACTTTCATCATTCCTACCCGTATTGCTGGCGGTCGAAGACGCCGATCATTTTCCGGAACGTCGAACAGTTTTTTATCCGGCTCGATGAGATTCGCGGCCAGGCGCTGGAGGCAATTCATAACGACGTGCAGTGGGTGCCGGCGTGGGGCGAGAATCGTATTGCCGGCACGGTCGAGTCGCGTCCGGACTGGGTGATCTCGCGGCAGCGGAGCTGGGGGGTGCCGCTCCCGGTATTTTATTCCGCGGAAGGAAAATCGGTTCTCGATTCGAATGCCATTCGAAAACTGGCTGATCTGGTTGCTGACCATGGTTCGAACATTTGGTTCGAATTGAGCGATGCTGAGCTTGCCGAAAAGATCGGGCTGCCCCCGGGAACAACCAAACGCAACGACACTATCGACGTCTGGATCGATAGCGGCGTGTCTCATGAAGCGGTGGTGAAGCAGAGAATGGGTATTGATCAGCCGGACATGTATCTTGAGGCGACCGATCAGCATCGCGGCTGGTTTCAATCATCGCTGATGACCGGTATCGCGCTGAACAACCGCGCCCCCTACAAGATTTGTGTCACCCACGGCTTCGTGGTGGATGTCGATGGCAAAAAGATATCCAAGTCCAGCAGCTACGATAAACCGATGGATGCCGGGCATTTCGTTAACCGCTATGGCGCCGATCTGGTTCGATTGTGGGCCAGCAGCATCAATTACACCGATGATGTGCCGTTTTCGGAAGAAATCTTCACCCGCCTGGGCGACACCTACCGCCGGATCCGGAACACTCTTCGGATCTTGTTAGGCAATCTTTATGATTATCCTGTTGTAGCCGGGATTGCTGATGCCGGCCGCTCACAATCGGACCCAAAACAACCGGGGTCAGCGACCCCGGCTACCGAATCCACCCTGGTTGACCGCTGGATATTGGAACGACTCGATGAAGTCATTCGAGACTGTCGAACGGCCTACGCCGGCTACGAGTACCACAAGGTTTATCACACCATTAACCACTTTTGCGCGGTGGATTTAAGCTCACTCTATATAGATATAACCAAGGACCGGATGTATTGCGACGCCCCCGATTCGCCGCGGCGCCGAGCTACCCAGGGGGCGATGCACGAAATTCTCTGTGCCCTTTGCCGCCTGCTGGCGCCGATCATTCCCTTTACCGCCGAGGAAGCGTGGCGGTTCGCCGATGGCGGTGCGTCGGTCCACCTGCAGGAGTTCCCCGAGCCGGTAAACCGCGGACGCGATGCTATCGAAATCGTCGATGAACTGCTCAAGTTGCGGGGCGTTATTGGCCAGGCCATCGAACGCGCGCGCCAGGAAAAACTGATCGGAAACGCTTTGGAGGCCGCAGTGGTGCTGAAATCAGATAGCGCCGTCGTCGAAAAAGTCAGCCACCAGGAGCTCGAGGAGTTTTTCATTCTCAGCGATCTTACGGTGGAGCAGGACAAGAATGCCGCTGCGTCAGTCACGAAAACGGGCTTTGCCCGCTGCGGACGATGCTGGCGGCACCGCGAGACCGTAGGCCAAAGCCGGATTTATCCGGATTTGTGCGACCGATGTAACGAGGTAGTGAGTACCGGGCCAACCGTGGGCAAGGGAGACGGCGTTCGGTCAGTCACGACATGAAAAAACGTTCTGACCACTCGACGTGAAGTTTATCTTTTTTCTCTCGCTGCCGCTCTACGCGCTGGATCAGTGGACCAAATATCTGGTGATTCGCGACGTGCCGCCCAATGGAGCGGCCGTGCACGTTTTTCCGAAGACCGGCGGTTTCTTTGACATTGTGAATGTTACCAACACCGGAGCAGCATTTGGATCGTTTAAGGGTAACAACACGTTTTTCATTGCCTTGTCGATTGTCGCTTTATTGGTTGTGGTTGTCTTGCTGGTTAGGCGCCGAGCCACTGATGTGTGGCGCGACGTCTCCCTTGCCTTGTTGCTGGCCGGAATTCTGGGCAACCTGACCGATCGGCTGTTGCATGGGCACGTGATTGATTTCCTGGTTTTTTATCTTCACTTCGCTTCCTTCGTAAATCCCTGGCCGGCATTCAATATCGCGGACTCGTGTATCTGCGTTGCCGTCGTTTGCTTCATCATTCATTCGTTTCTAGAGAAAAAGACCCCGGACGCGACAACTAATACGCCAGCGCCGTAGCAGCGCGGCGGTGCTGCGCCGCTTTGGGTTGCGCCGAACGACCAGTTTTCACCCCTGGATCAATGAGCGCCGGCTGGCTCCGGCAGGTACAAAAAGAGAATGCCCAGAATTACATAGAGCGAGAGCAATTGCACGCCTTCGATCCAGTTAGTCTCGCCGTCGCCGCTGATCTGGAACAAGATATAAACCGAGGCCATGATTGCGAATACTTCCGGCCGGCTGAATTCCAAATCCATCGGATGGCCGAGGAAGTAGGACAAAAAGACCAGCAAAGGCGCAACGAACAGCGCAATCTGAAGACTGGACCCAATCGCGATCCCGACGCTCAGATCCATTTTGTTTTTCAACGCCATCAGGATCGCGGTCGAATGTTCAGCGGCATTGCCGACAATGGCAACGATGATTACACCCACGAAAATTTCCGTTACTCCAAAGGCGGTGCGGGCGCTTTCAATCGTGCCCACCAGAAACTCCGAAAGCAGCGCTACCATTGAAGTGGCGCTGACCAGGATCAGCACGGCGCGTCCGATCGGCCAGTCATCGCCCGAATCATGCGGTTGCGCGTGGGCGGCTTGAAAAAAGTGCCGGTGAGTTTTGAGGGAGAAACCAAGCACACAAAAATAGGTCAGGAACAGGACGACGGCGATTGCCACGGATAATCGATGTTCCATTGCCGGGCTCCAACCGGCGGGTGTTCGCTCCGCGGTCATGTGAAACACGGTTGGGATAATCAGCGCCAGCGCGGCTAACGACAGGCTGATCGCCGACGTGCGGGCGCCGGTGCGATTAAATTTCTGCTCACTGTATTTGGTGCCTCCACAAACGATCGACAACCCCAGCACCAGCAGAATGTTCCCAATGATCGAGCCGGCGATCGATGCCTTGACCACACTCGTTAGGCCCTTGGAGAGCGCGATTGCGGCGATGATCAGCTCGGCCGCGTTGCCAAAAGTAGCGTTTAACAGCCCGCCGACGCCTTCACCCATCCGGCAGGCCAGCGCTTCGGTCGCGCGCCCCATCCATCCGGCCAGCGGTATGATCGCGATCGCCGAACATACGAACAATGCCGTCGGCGGCGATTCCCCCCAAAACCGGAGGAATATCGCCACTGGCACAAGCGCTAGAAGCCAGTTCAGCGACGGTTTCAGATTCACGACCGCCAATGTGGCGCAAGTTCGCAATTTCCGCGCTAAAAATGCGGGATGAAACCTTACGAAATCGGCCCCGCCGGGCGGCGGAGTTTCTTCGGTAGCGGCGGTCTATGACCGTCGCACTGACCGAATTGTTGCTCGTGAGGTAGGAAACGCCTCGGCACCAGGGTAAGTATGTTCCGGCCACTTCCGATGACCACGGCTGTGATCAATTAATGCGACGGTCATAGACCGCCGCTACAATAAAGGCATGGCCCAGCCCGGGAATATGGAACGAGTCGCGCGCAGCATTGTTGCCCGCCTGCGCGATCACGGCCACACCGCATACTTCGCCGGAGGCTGCGTGCGTGATTTGGTCCGCGGTGAAAAACCCAAGGATTTCGATGTCGCGACCGATGCGCGCCCGGAACGAGTTCAATCAATCTTCCACCGGACTTACGCGGTCGGTGCTCATTTCGGGGTGATAGTAGTCCTCGAAGACGGCTTCCAGTTTGAAGTCGCCACCTTCCGTTCGGACGGACTCTATATAGATGGGCGTCATCCGGTGGACGTGCATTTCTCCTCCGCCGAGGAGGACGCGCGACGGCGCGATTTCACCATTAACGGCATGTTTTACGACCCGATCGCCAGCGAGGTAATTGACTTCGTCGGCGGCCGGTCTGATTTGGCGGCGAAAATTATTCGGGCCATCGGCGACCCGGCCCAGCGGTTTGCCGAGGATCGCCTGCGAATGTTGCGAGCGATCAGATTCGCCACCGTCCTGGAGTATGAGATTGAACCCGGAACCTGGCAGGCGGTGGTGGATCGAGCCGACACTATTCAAGCCATCAGCGCCGAGCGGATCCGGGATGAACTGGTGAAAATATTTACTTCGCCTAACCGGCTTCCCGGATTCGATCTGCTCGATCGGAGCGGTTTGCTGAGAGTGATCC
>DATFCK010000271.1:0-3907 GCA_035253185.1 Chthoniobacterales bacterium
GCGGAACGGAGACGGCGGCTGTTTGAGCGAATCTATGGCGCTGATGCGGCGCAACCACATTGGGTCCCCCAATCAGCCGCGAAAGGCGTTTCGTTCCCAGAACGTCTTCGAGCAAGGTAGCGGCCGGTCACCGACCGGCCATGGCAAATCCGGTCCGGTCGTTCGCGACTGGACCATGGCGATTGAGGTCAATCGCCGCTACCTAAAGGCGGCGCAACCAATACCCGTTCCTCGGGCAGAATATTTTCCGTTTCCAGCGCCTGCATCTGCTCCGCCGGTAAGCAGGTGTGCGTACGACCGCCAGACGTGCGGCTCATACTTTCGCAGTTGGATTTCACCACTTATATCCATTATGGTCGAGGCATCCTTGCCGGTGGGATTATCCGAAGCGGAACGGAGACGGCGGCTGTTTGAGCGAATCTATGGCGCTGATGCTGCGGGGCCACGTTGGGTCGCCCAATCACCCGCGAAAGGCGTTTCGTTCCCAGAACATCTTCGACAAGGTAGCGGCCGGTCACCGACCGGCCATGGCAAATCAGGACCGGTCGTTCGCGACTGGACCATGGCGATTGAGGTCAATCGCCGCTACCTAAAAGCGGCGCAATGAGGGCCCGTTCTTCCGGCAGGATACTCTCGGTTTTCAGTGACTCGGCCTGCGCCCGCGCTTTGTCGGTCCAGCCGTTTGCCGCCAGGGCCGCGGCATAGACCGAAGCCGAAACAGCCGAGAAGGGGATTCCCGGGGTGAACTCGGTCAGCGTGTTCAACGCTGCCGCCGCTTTCCCTTGTCTCAGCTGGGCGAAAGCCAGGGCGCTGCGGGCGGCACCGTTCCACGGATTTCTGGCTACAAACGGGCCTGCTTCGGCTTCTGCCGCTACCGCCGTGTCGGCGGAAGGATCCAACAATAACCGCAAGTAAATCTCCCGCATGTGAGTCGCATCGTCCTCCGGCCAGAAGTGTATAATCTCCAGCGCCAGCTCATGCGCTTTGTCGGTTTGGCCTAACGATTGGGCCAGCTGGAATCGCGACAAATAAGTTGATTTCAGTTCCGGCTGCTTTTTGATCAAGCGTTCGTAGGCGGCATCGGCGATGTCGACTTTTCCATTTTTTTCCGCGTAATCAGCCAAACCAATCAGTGATCGTGGAGTGTCAGCGGTCTCCAGCGCGCGAATCCATTCGTTAGCCGCGGCAGTGGGATCGTTAAGCTTCAACCGGACCACTGCCAGATACATGTGCTGAGCAGCCGGGTCCATGACCGCGTGTTCGGTAACAAGAATTTCCTTAACGTCATTGAGCCGGTTCAACGCAGCGAGCGCGTCGATGTGCTCGAGCAAAAGTTCCCGTCGTTGAACCGCCCGGTCTAATGGAATTACCTCGAGCAAGGTTTGAAACCGTCGATGTGAATAAAGCCAGGACCCGAGCGCGATAAGTGTCTCTTCATCGCCTTCCCCATAAAGTTCGACTGCTTTCTTTACCAGTGCGTCTTCGCTCTGCGAATTGGCCCGGAGCTCCAATTCCAATGCCAGCATTTTCTGAAATGGACGGGAGTTGGGATTGGTGTTCAATCGTTGGGCAATTTCTTTCAGTGACATCGCCGCCCCCGAGACGTCGGGCAGTGTGACGTCGATTGCCGTCGTTGATGGAGCAGTCAGCTTCTGCGGTGCTTGTTGTTGCGCAAGGAAGGTCAGCGCCTGAGCCGACGCCGGGTTTGATTCGTCCCGCGCCGTTTGAACGATCCGCTCAAATGCCGCTTTGTATTCGGGTGAAGCCGGCACGGTATTGGCGAGGATAATCAGATTCGCCACATGTTTCTCGTTAGGCAGCGCCCGACTATCGGACAGTATTTGTTCGGCAAACCCGATTGCAGTGCGGTTGTAACCGCGCAGGGTCGCGAGCTGGCCCGCCAGCTGAATGTCGGCTGTCGCCGGATTCTGATTTTGTGACAGGAGAAGGCCAATTTGATCAGACGCGATTGCCAATTCGCGAGCAGACAAAGCGGCGGCGGCAAAATCGCGATGATCCTCAATCGTCAGGGGAAGTGATTTGGAAACTTTTTGCCACCATTCGACTGCCAGGGTTCCCTGGCCGGTGCGGGTGAGCAGATGGGCATAAGATCGCCACACCCCGGGCTCTGTGTAGCGCAGTTGGAAAGCGGCCCGGATCTTCTTGGAGGCCTCCAACCAGTTTTGCTGATCCGCGAACAATGTTGCTTGCGCGGCGAGTCGCTTTGCCTGCCACCCCTTGATCGCGCGCGCCAGGGTCGGTGTTGCAAACCCGAGTCCGATCAAAATAACCAGCGCAACCGCCCAGTACGCGACATATTTTTTGCGGCGTGGATCTTCGCGAAACCAGTTAGGCAATTCCCGAATCGAGGGGATCGTTGGAAAGAACGACCCGCGAAGCTCCTTCGGCGGCCGGTCGCGAAACCGTTCAGCGATATCCTGAGCCGATGGCAACTTAGGCAAAATGTCTTCATGCCGGCGTTCCCGAAACCATTCGACGACATTACGGGGCGAGGGGAATGAGGGAATGTAAAGGTCGTGCCACCAGTCATTCATCTCCCGCCGCGATGGCAGCCGCGGGAGTGGCGGCAGGTAGTCGACAACGTCACGAAAACGTCGCTTGAGCCGGCGGAGCGATTGCGAGACGGGCATCGCGCAATTGTAGAACAATTGGCGGAAAAGCTGAAAACTGAAACGCTGAAAACGGAAATGGGCTCCGTTTGTCCCCGCCGTGGCGAGGCGAAGAAGGGGGATGACGGGTGACTCGCGGAAAGCTAAGCGCATAGCGCAAAGGGCCAAGACAGAGGACGGAGGACGGGGAGTGCGAAGTAGAAAGTAGAAAGTAGAAAGTAGAAGGCAGACGGAAGAAAAGACTGAGGACGGAAGACAGAAGAAGCGCGAAGCGGGGAAGACGGAGCAGACGACTACAATTCAAGGAGCGACGGTTTATAACCGCCAAGTGATAGTTTTGAGTTGACCCTGCTGATCGCTTGCCATTCCTGAAAGGATGCAGGCGGTATTCGACATCCTGTCGCGTTCATCAGTTCCGCTGCTCATTGTGGGTGGCCATGCACTCACTGCCCATGGGTTATTACGGCAAACGTTTGACGTGGATTGTCTGATCGCCGACGAGGACGCTGAGACCCTGGATTCTTTGCTTCGCGCGGAGAACTATGAGCTGGCAGCCCGGTCCAATAACTTTGGTAGGTATCGATCCCGGTTACCTAACCTGCCGGAAGTGGATGTCTTGTTCGTCGATCGGGACACTTTTGACAAACTGCAACACAATTCAATTCCGTTGCAGCGTCGGAAACATCGATTCCAGGCGCCCGGTTTGATGCAACTGATTGCACTAAAGTTGCACGCGATTCGAAACGAACCGCGTCGGTCTGCCCGCGATGTGGCCGATATAACGGAGCTGCTTCGGTTGAATCCGGGAAAAGTGAGTTCAACCGGCTTGGAAGAACTGTGTCAGCGATTTGGGCCGCCCGGGATTCGTGATAAACTACCTAAGGAATAATGGAAACCGACCTGGTGCTGCCGAAGTGGAAAATCCCGCCGAACGAACGGTCGACGATGAGCGACCAGGCATATCTGGATTGGCTTAGTGAAGAGCGGGAACGATTAATTAAGACGGGAGAACTCGAGCGGCTGCGTACCGATCCGGCACGATGCCCCGTTAACGTGAGATTCCGGCTGACGACGGAGTCGTCAAAGAAGTTGGGAGATCGGGCAAAGAAGACAGAGAACCGAGGAACGGGGCTAACGAGTAACCACTAACGGATAACGAACAACCCGCCGGCGAAGTCGGCGTCCCTAACTTCTAACTACGGCGCTGTTAAGCGCTAGCTCTTTGCGGTCGCGCAAGCCACCTTCAGACGCTGCCGCCGCCTGAGAACCAATAACTG
>DATFCK010000272.1:0-3568 GCA_035253185.1 Chthoniobacterales bacterium
GTCGGTGTGGCTCCCCGGTCAGCGGCGGCGGCGGCCACGTAGCCCGGTCCGGACCCGACGTCGAGAAGCGTCATTCCTGGTCCGACGTTGACGGCGTCGAGCAGCGGCGGAATGAACTGTCGCGTCGAACTCGACCAGACGGAATCGTACTTGTGAGCGACGCGCTGCCAGCCCTCGTGTTCGAACTGGGCGAAATCGTCTTTCATGGCAATGACTTTATGCCCACGAAACACACGAAAAACACGGAATAAAAAAGAAATATCTTCGGGAAAAGAGCTCGACCGCGAATAAACGCGAATGGACGCAAATTTAAGGCCAGAAAATATCGCGGAATATGCGAAGCGGCCCTAACGGGAAATACGCTGTTTCTTTGGAAGTCCGGAACCTCGATTTTTCTACTTTATGCCCACGAAACACACGGAATAAAACAGAAATATCTTCGGGAGAAGAGTTCGACCGCGAATAAACGCGAATGCACGCAAATTAAGGCCAGAAAATAACTACCTGTTTAGCGCCTACCGCGCTGCTTCAATTCCAGTGCTAGCTGAATGAACTTATTTGTTCCTGGGGCGTTGCCCCACGCTCGCCACGGCGAGTGCGTCCAACGGCGGACTGGAAGTGAGTGCGCGCCTTCAGCGCTAACGGGTACAACATACTGCTGAAGTCTAACGGGAAGGACGGTTTTCCTTTGGTAGTCTAAAACGGCCTTTCTCTTATTCATGTCTATTCGCGGTTGTTCGCGGTGAAATAGAGACGACGTCGCGTTGCTTTGCTATCGATCAACGCGACCAGACGAACTCCCAACCCTCATTCCCAAACGCACCCGCGTTCTATGAGGTCGCGTCTACTTTAGGTGTGACTTCGCACATATCTCGTTACGGTTAGCGTCTGGCGTCTATCTCTGCGTTCGCGTTTATTCGCATCTATCGCGGTTAAACCTCTTCGTTTACTCCATCAGGTGCCTCCCAGCACGGCGTAACCTTCTGCGCGTAAATCTTCGGCCAAATCTTTTTCCATCTGGGCGGCCGCGTCGAACGGCATCGGGTTGAGATGCTCAAACAACTCGGGCAGCAATCTGACGCCGTACTTTCGCACGACGGTCGCGGACTTGTAGCCGTTCAAATGATTCTGCAATCGATGGTCCACTGGGAGGCCGGTCATTCCGACGTAAACCGCCGGCTTCATCGGGTCGCGGGCCGGATTCTTTCGCACCACCCAGCGATGTTTCAAAATATCGTCGTGCAACAGGACAACATAAACGCTGTGATGATAGCGTTCCGCATCCGATTTTACCGCGGTTCGCTTCTTTTTGGGTCGTTTTGCTGAGCGGAGAGTTCGTCGACGCATTGGCCGCGAGAATGTAGCATGCGATGTGGCAATCTCGAACGTGGTTACCAAAAGACAATCCCGGCGGCGACCTCGGCCTAACAACGGTCCGCGGCTCAGTCCGAAATTCAAAAGGGCTGTTTTGTACGCGGCTTCGATTCACGGCGGAAAACTTCGGAAGAAAACCCGGATACCGGATATCGGGCATATCCTTGGCGTAACCGCAATTGCGCTCGAATACGGCGCCGACGAAACCGAGGCGATTGCGGCGTTGCTGCACGATGCGGTAGAGGACGCCGGAGGGAAAAAGCGGCTGCTCGATATCCGCCGAAAATTCGGTCCCGAGGTGGCGAAGATTGTGGAGGGTTGCACCGATAGTTTGGAGGAATCGAAGCCGCGGTGGCTGGAGCGCAAGAAGCAATACGTGAGGCATGTTCGCAATGCTTCGGTCGCGACCAAATTGGTATCGGCAGCGGACAAGCTGCAAAATGTTCGGTCGTTGCTCCGCAATTATCGGGAGGAAGGCGATCGATTGTGGAAACGATATACCAGCGGAAAGGCAGGTGCGTTGTGGTATTATCGAGAGCTGGTTAGGGCTTTTACCGGGAAGCGAATCGAACCGTTAGTCAAAGAGCTCGATCGCGCGGTTTCGGAGTTGGAGTGGTTAGCAAATCGCGGGCGGAAGACGCTGAAACCGCCAGCGTTTAGCCGGGGTCGGTGACCCCGGATCTTCGTCTTTAACCTTGTTGTAACCACCGGCGTCATCGACCCCGGCTACAACTTCGCGGCGACTCTCCGCAGATCCTCCAACAAAATTTCCATGTCCTTTTGGGTGGTGCGATAGTTTATGACGCATCCCCGCAAGGCGAACCGATCATCGATCAGCGCATTCGACAAGTAGGAGCTGCCGTCGAGTTGCAGGGCCACCATTAATTTTTCATTCCACCGATCGAGCTCCTGTTGAAGTTGGTCGCGATCGTTCGGATCAGTGGCGGACAATCGACGCTTGAACTCAGCCGGGACATGTCGAAAACAAAAAATGGACAGCTCAACCGGCGCCAGCATTTCGAAGTCATCGCTCTCACGGACGAGGCGCTCGAGATGCCGGGCACATCGAAGATCGTTCTCGATGGCTTCGCCTAACGCCTGCACGCCGACGCCCTTCAAGACCATCCAGACTTTCAGCGCTCGAAATCGCCGGGAAAGCTCGGGTCCGTAGTCCCAGAAGGCGAACGCCTCGTCTGCTTCGCGTCCAATCACCCGGGTGTATTCAGCATCATGGGCAAAGGTGGCGCGAGCGGCGGCCGGATCCCGATACAGCACGCAACCGCAATCGACCGGCAGATAAAGCCATTTATGCGGATCGAGCGCGACCGAATCAGCGAGCTCAATTCCGGCGAAGAGGGGCCGGGTTGAATCGGCCAGAGTGGCGAAACCACCGTAGGCGGCGTCGACGTGCATCCACAGACCGAACTTTCTGGCAACTTCACTGATTGCGGTCAGAGGATCGACCGCGCCGGTCATGACTGTTCCGGCGTTACCGACGACACAAAACGGCTGGTGTCCGGCGGAGATATCGCTGGTGATAGTCTGGACGAGACGATCGATCCGGATCTTTCGCCGCGAATCGACATCGATCTTCCGAACATTATCGCGACCGATACCTAACAATGCGGCTGCCTTTTCTATCGAATGATGGGTTTCGTGTGAAACATAAACGCACATGCGGGGGTGGCCGGTCTGCATTCCCTCCCTCGCCAGGCCGGCGCCAGCCTTCACGTTTCGAGCAGCGGCCAGCGCGGCGAAATTGGCCATCGAACCGCCGCTAACGAACAAACCCGCCGCATCAGCCGGATAGCCGATCAGTTGTTTGATCCAGTTTATCGTTAGGCGCTCAATCTCCACTGCAACCGGAGCCGAACGCCAGGCGGTCAAATTCGCGTTCACCGCCGATGCCAGTAAATCGGCGATCGCGGCCAAAGCGGTGCCGGGCGACTGCACATAGCCGAACATTCGCGGGTGGCCGTTGTGCCGGCTCAGCTCGAGAATCACGTCGCGGAACTCCGCCAGCAGACGCTCGAACTCCTGCGGCTCGATCGGCAACGCGGGGTCGAGCCTTTCGCGAATTGCTGAGGAAGTTGTGATCGGGTAAAGCCGGCGGTCCCGCAATGATTCCAGATACTTCGCCACTGTATCCGTCGCCGCGACTCCCCATTCGCGAATTTGGTCCGGCGCGGGATCG
>DATFCK010000273.1:0-3901 GCA_035253185.1 Chthoniobacterales bacterium
ATCCGGTTCTGCCGTAACCTGTCATAATAGAACCATGACACCGGTGTCGAATAACTCAAAGACTATTTTGATTTATTGCGCTTTTGTCCTAATTTAAAGCCATGGAAACAAGCGGCTGGCGCACCCGGTTAATGGAAAGCACGCGCGGAAAAATTCTCGATCTGCTGCGGGCCAAAGAACAAACCGTTAACGACCTGGCGGCCGCTTTGGATTTAACCGACAACGCTGTCCGCGCCCATCTGCTGAGTCTGGAACGGGACGGATTGGTTCATCAAACCGGGGTTAGGCCAGGTTTCCGGAAACCACACGCCACTTATGCGCTCACTGCCGAAGCGGAAGAAATTTTTCCCAAGGCTTATGGTGTCCTGCTTGATCTTATTCTCATCGTCATCTCCCGACAGTTGAGCCCGAAGGAGCTGCGCGCCGCCATGCGAGAGGTAGGGAAACGAGTCGCTGCCAGCCACCTCAGTGAGGTGAAAGGTAAATCGCGGAATCAGAGAATTGAAGCGGCCCTGCGAATTCTGAAGGATCTCGGCGGATCAGCGACGTTTGAAAAGAGCGAAGGCAAACATTTCATCCGCGGGAACGGCTGTCCGTTAGCCGCGGCGACGAGTCGGCATCCGGAGGCATGTCTCATCGCCGAGACACTGCTGGCCGAGATCATCGGCGCCCAGGTGAAAGAGTGCTGCATTCATGGCAGCGTCCCCTCATGTCGTTTCCAGATCCACTGATCGATCGGTATTGCTTGCAATGGACGGATTCCCCCAGTCAGTCCGGTTAACGCGCCTTGCCGCCATTGCTCTTCGGGTGGCGCTTGCCGCCGGTTTTTTGTCAGCGGTCGCGGACCGTTTCGGTCTTTGGGGAACACCTGGTACACCGGGCGTGGCGTGGGGCGATTGGTCACATTTTTTGACCTACACCGGCAGGCTCAACTGGTTTCTTCCGGCTTCGCTCATACCGATGGTAGGCGCGGTCGCCACCTTGGCCGAGACGGTGCTCGCGCTCCTTTTGTTGATTGGCCTATGGCCGCGCTCCACCGCAGTAGCTAGTGGCGTTCTTCTTTTGTTGTTCGCTCTGGCTATGACCTTCGCCTTGGGAATCAAAGCGCCGTTAGGTTACTCGGTCTACGTCGGGGCGACCGCATCCTTTTACCTGGCTGCTACGGCAGCGCTGCCGCAGCGATCGTGACCGCGGTGAGACATTCGCCGGCAATCCTAACGATTGGACATTCCACCCGCGCTCTCGACGACTTTATCGCGCTGCTCCAGGCGCATGGCGTAACGTTGGTTGTCGACGTGCGAACAATCCCACGCTCCCGGCATAATCCTCAGTTTAACGGGGAGTCGCTGCCGGACTCGTTGAAGAAAGCCGGCATTGAATATATTCACATGCCGGGCCTCGGCGGTCTGCGGCATGCAAAACCTGATTCGGTCAACGGCGGTTGGCGCAATGCATCTTTTCGAGGGTATGCCGATTACATGCAGACGGCGGAATTCCAGGACCAGATCGAAAAATTGATTCAACTGGCAGATGCGCACCGGATTGCACTGATGTGCGCCGAAGCGGTGCCGTGGCGGTGTCATCGCTCGCTTATCGGCGACGCCCTAACCGTTCGCGGAATTCGCACCGAGGATATTATGAGTCTGACCCAGCGCCGGCTGCATACCCTAACTCCGTTCGCGCAGGCCCGAGGCAAGACCATTACCTATCCGGGGGAGAATTCATCGCCATCGAAGAAAAGAACATCGACATCAAAAAACGGCTGACGCCCAGGGCAGATTGGTCGCTTCAACACGCTTTTACCAGGATCCAGCGTCAGTCCGGGAGTGGAAGAGTTGCAGGAACTGAAACGAGCGTCCCGGATTAGATAACGATCCCTCGTTGTTCGAGGGCCTTGGCCACGTCTTCCACGCTCGCGTCCGCCAGGACAGTGCCATCAATATCGATCGTCGGGCTTTTGCACTGGGCCGAAAGCGCCTCCAGTTCCTTTGCGTAAGCAGGATTGGCGGTCACATTCTTTACCTCATGCGGAATGTTTAGCTCATTGAGAAAGCCAATGACCGCAGCCGACCATGGACAGCCGGATTTTCGGTAGACAGTTGTTTTCATGTTCAAATAGTTGTCCGCGCGAGGCAATCTAGCTGAGTCGTTAGCCTTTCACCAGCGCCAGAAACTCGGTGCGGCTGGCGAGATTTTCGTGAAAAGCGCCGAGTAAACATGAGGTGACCATTTTGCCCTGTTGTTTTCGCACTCCACGGCTGCACATGCACTGGTGTTTCGCCTCAATCATAACCGCAACACCTTTTGGCTTGAGGACGCGCTCCAGTTCGGTCGCAATCTGCCAGGTGAGACGCTCCTGGACCTGAAGCCGGCGGGCAAACATGTCGGTTAATCGGGCAAGCTTGGAGAGCCCGACGATCTTTTCGTTAGGCAAATAGGCAATGTGCGCTTTTCCGGAAAATGGCAGCATGTGGTGCTCGCAGGTGGAAAAAAACTCGAAGTCCCGCAACAGAACCATCTCGTCGTATTGCTCGGCCTGAAACTGGGTGAGCAGGATCTCCTCTGCTCGTTGACCATAGCCGGCATAGAGCTCTTTCCACGAACGGACGATCCGGTCCGGGGTTTGCCGCAACCCCTCGCGATCCGGATCTTCTCCTACGCGCCGCAAAATTTCCCGCACCAGCTGTTTAGAATCGATGGCTGACAGATCGAGCGGCTCGAGATCCGGCCGTGGCGCAGGAAGGGCGCGCCGGAAAGCGCTCTGATTGGGTATTGGACGAGCCGGCCCGTTGAAGCGCGCGGCCACGGTTCGCACCTGGCGGCGAAAGTGCGCGGTGAATGATCGAAATACCTCCGCCGGCGAGGCGGTATGCGGGTGAGTTCCGTTTCGGCCCGGCAGGACGGTGCCATTCAGTGCCGGATGAGATGAGCAATTAGCTTCTGACATGCGGGGATCAAAAGGCTGAGCCGATAATAAGTCAATATATTTATTGACTTTTTCTTTTCGGCCGTCAGATTGGAGTCGAGATGACGAACACCATCACGGTCGCAAAAATCGAAACCGTTCCCGGGCGGACCAGAAATCCAGTGGAGGCAAGACAATCATGACCAACTATGACTATCTAATCATCGGCGGCGGGATGACCGCCGCTGCCGCTGCGGATGGAATCCGCGAAGTCGATGCCACCGGCACCATCGGCATGTTCACCGCGGAACCAAATCCGCCCTACAATCGTCCTCCCCTTTCCAAAGGATTGTGGAAAGGCGATGCGCTGCAAAGCGTCTGGCGTAACACCAAAGGCGCACCGGCGGAAATCCATCTCGGTCGCCGGATCAACGAGATTCATCCCGGGGCCAAACAGGTGTTGGACGACGAGGGCAATCTTTTCGGTTACAAAAAACTTTTGCTAGCCACCGGCGGCAGACCGCGCCGTCTTCCATTCGACGACAACCAAATCATTTACTTCCGCACGCTCTCCGATTACCAGCGTCTCCGCGGATTGACCGAGACCGGCCGCCGGTTTGCCATCATAGGTGGCGGCTTTATTGGAACCGAGATCGCTGCGGCCCTGGCCATGAACGGGAAGAATGTTGTGCTCATCTTCCCCGGCCAGGAAATTGGAGAACGCATTTTCCCGCGGGACCTCGCCCGTTACATCTCCAGCGTTTACAAACAAAAAGGAGTCGAGCTGGTGCCGGGGCAGAAGGCCGTTGCTTCCAAAACGCGCGGCAACGAGCGCGTCCTAACGACGGCTTCCGGGCGCGAAGTCATCGTTGACGGCGTGGTGGCGGGCATCGGCTTGGAGCCAAATACTGAACTTGCCTGTGCAATTGGATTAAAGACGGACAACGGAATCGTGGTCGATAAGTTCCTTCGCACCGGCGATTCGGATATTTATGC